>CAYTRP010000043.1:7867-10818 GCA_964440195.1 uncultured Candidatus Sumerlaeota bacterium | reverse complement strand
TGGGTTTTCTGGGGCCGAACGGGGCGGGCAAGTCCACGACGATGAAGATGCTGACGTGCTTTCTCTCGCCCACTTCGGGGCGGGCGAAGGTCTGCGGGCACGACATCATCGACGATTCGCGGCGCGTGCGGGAGAAGATCGGCTACCTGGCCGAGGGGGCACCGGCGTATTCGGACATGACGCCGAAGGGCTTTCTGGAGTTCATCGCCGAGGTGCGGGGGCTGTGGGGTGCCAAGCGTCGCGAGCGCATCGATTATGTGGTCGAGACGGTGGGGATCAAGAACGTGCTGCACCAGCCGATCGAGACGTTGTCGAAGGGCTACAAGCGGCGCGTGGGCCTGGCGCAGGCGATGATCCACGATCCCGAGGTGCTGATCCTCGACGAGCCGACGGATGGCCTGGACCCGAACCAAAAGCACGAGGTTCGCCTGCTGATCCAGCGCATGGCGAAGAACAAGGCGATCATCCTCTCCACGCACATCCTGGAGGAAGTCGATGCGGTCTGCACGCGCGCCATCATCATCGCGCGGGGGACGGTGATCTTCGACGGGACGCCGACGGAGCTGGAATCGAAGTCGCGGTATCACAACGCGGTGACGCTGACGCTGGACAACAAGCACAGCGACGAGGCCGAGGAGTTGCTGAAGAAGTTGGGCGGGGTGCAGGCGGTGACGCGCGAGCCGAATCCGCCGGGTGGCAAGCAGACGTTGGTGGTGATTCCGGCGAACGGCAAATCGCTGATGGCGGCGGTGGCGGACCTGGCGGAGCAGAAGAAGTGGCGCGTGGACGAGTTGCGCACGGAGCGCGGCCGTCTGGACGAGGTGTTCCGCACGCTGACAACCAAGGGAGGCGACAAGTGAACCCTCGCATGATCTGGGCGATCTTCAAGCGCGAGCTGAAGGGTTACTTCACGACGCCCGTGGCCTATGTCTTCATCGTGATCTTCCTGCTGCTGATGGGGGGATTCACGTGGTTCCTGAGCGGTTTCTGGCAGACAAACCAGGCTTCGATGTCGGCGTTCTTCTTCTGGCATCCTTGGCTGTACCTGTTCCTGATCCCCGCGGTGGCGATGCGCCTGTGGGCGGAGGAGCGGAAGAACGGGACGATCGAGCTGCTGTTCACGCTGCCAATCTCGCACGGCGAGGCGGTGGCGGGCAAGTTTCTCGCGGCGTGGTTCTTCGCCGCCATCGCGCTGGGGCTGACGTTTCCGATGTGGATCACGGTGAACTACCTTGGCGATCCGGACAACGGGGTGATCCTGGCGAGCTACATCGGCAGCCTGCTGATGGCGGGCGCGTATCTCTCGATCGGCTCGTGCATCTCGGCGCTGACGAAGAACCAGGTGATCGCGTTCGTCCTGGCGGTGGTGGTGTGCGTGGTGTTCGTGTTGTTCGGGATGGTGGGGCAGATGAGCGCGCTGGAGGGCGTGTTGCCCGGCAGGGTGATCGACCTGCTGTTGTTCTCGAGCTTCCTGGCGCGATTCGACGCCATCACGCGCGGCGTGCTGGACATGCGCGACGTGGTGTACTTCCTGTCGCTGATGGGGTGCTTCCTCTTCGCGAATGTGTTGGTGCTGGACATCAAGAAGGCCGATTGACGCAACCGATCCACACGACCCGGCGCACGCCCGGAGGATGAAGACGCATGAACAAGAAGCTGACCCCCCTGATCGGAATCGCGATCGCGGCGATCCTGCTGGTCGGAATCAACTTGCTGAGCGCGCGGCTGCTGCAGGGGTCGCGCGTGGACCTGACCGACCAGAAGCTGTACACGGTGACGGAAGGGACGCGGTCGATCCTGAAGGACCTGGACGAGCCGATCCGGCTGACGCTGTACTACAGCCGCAAGGATGGCTCGAACATCCCGCAGATCAGCAACTACGCGACGCGGGTGCGCGAGTTGTTGCAGGAGTACGGGAAGCTAGCGGGGGGCAACCTCGTCGTGGAGTTCGTGGATCCCGAGCCGTTCTCGGAGCAGGAGGACGAGGCGGCGCTGGCGGGCCTTCAGGGCGTGCCGGTGGGGCCCGACGTGGCGCTGTTTTTTGGGCTCGTCGGGAAGAACAGCGTGGACACGACCGAGGTGATTCCTTTCTTCAATCCCGAGCGGGAGGAGTTTCTCGAGTACGATGTCTCGCGCCTGGTCTACAACCTTGCGAATCCGAAGCGGCCGGTGGTGGGGTTGATCACGGCGCTGCCCGTGCGGGGGGACAATGACCCGATGGCGGGCTTCACGGGCCGGCAGGTGGCGGAGCCGTGGGTGATCCACGAGCAGCTTGGCGAGTTGTATGAGGTGCGCGACCTTGGCCGCGACCTGACGGAGATCCCGCCGGAAGTGGACGTGCTGCTGCTGATCCATCCAAAGGAACTCCCCGCGCAGACGTTGTATGCCATCGACCAATATGTGCTGGGTGGCGGGCACACGGTGGCGTTCATCGACCCGCACGCGGAGGTGGAAGTGCCGCGCCAGGACCCGTCGAACCCGATGGCGGGCTTGTTTGCCTCGCGCGAGAGCAACATCGAGCCGCTGCTGGGCGCGTGGGGACTTCGGATGGCGGACAAGGTCGTCGCGGGCGACCGGGAGAAGGCGTCGCTGATCACGATGCGCGACCAGCGCGGCGTCCCCCAGCAGATGAACTACATTGCCTACCTCACACTCGGCCCGGAGAATTTCAGCACGGAAGACGTGGTGACCTCGCGCCTCCAGGTGCTGAGCATGGGGAGCGTGGGCATCCTGGAGAAGACGGGCGCGGGAGGGGGCTTGACGGTCTCGCCGCTGATTCAGACCTCGGCGGATGTGATGCGCGTGAATGTCGAGGACATCCGGTTGCAGCCGAAGCCGCAGGAGTTGCTGCAGAATTTCCAGCCGATCGGGGAGAAGCAAATCCTGGCCGCGCGAATCACGGGACGCGGGCAGACCGCCTATCCGGACGGGCCGCCCGAGCCCGAGGAGCA
>CAYTRP010000043.1:1754-7857 GCA_964440195.1 uncultured Candidatus Sumerlaeota bacterium | reverse complement strand
CGTTCAATCCGGCGAACATGCGCTTTCCCGGCGGGCCGTTGGGCGCCGACGAGGAGCCGGGAGCCGAGACGGCGGGGGGCGAAGCGGTTCCCGGGGCGGCCGAAGCCACGGAGGCACGGGTCATTCCCGAGTCCCATCTGGCCAAGGCAACAAGGGACATGAACATCATCGTCGTGGCGGATGTGGACATGCTGTCGGACGCGTTCTGGGTGCAGACGGTGAACTTCCTGGGGCGGCGGCTTGCGACTCCTCGGACATCCAACGGGGCATTCCTGCTGAACGCGGTGGAGAACCTCTCGGGGAGCAGCGAGCTGATCAGCATCCGCTCTCGCGGCACGATGAATCGCCCCTTCACGAAGTTGGAAGCCATCGCGAAGGTGGCGCAGGAGCAGTTTCAGACCCAGGAGCGCCGGCTGGAGGAACGGCTCAACGAGTTGCAGGGGGAGCTGAACCAGCTCCAGCAACAGACGGGCGAGCAGAGCTTCGACTCGGTCGGCCAACTGGCCGAGGTGCGCCAGAAGGCCCGGGAAGAGATGGTCAAGACGCGCCGCGAGCTGCGCGATGTGCGCCGCGAGCTGAATCGCGAGGTGGACCGGCTGGGCAATCGCCTGCGTCTGATCAACATCGCCCTCATCCCGGCGCTGGTGACCCTGGTCGCCATCGCGCTGGGCATCATCCGCGTGAACCGGAGGAAGTCCGCCGCATGAACAGCAAAGTCCTCGCGATCCTTGGTGTCTCGGCCATCACGCTGACGGCCGCCGCCCTCCTGATTGACCGGTCGGAGGCTCCCGTGACTCCCGCCGCGCGTGTTTCCGGCGAGTTCTTTCCCGACATGGCCTCGCGCGTTGAACGCGCGAACCGCATCGAGATGAGCAACGCGGGCGGGCGGGTCACGCTCGTCAAGAATGCCGAAGGCGTCTGGACCATCGAGCAGAGTGGCGGTTATTGGGCCAACGAGGATCAGGTGAAGAAGTTCCTCTTTGGCCTTGGAGGCATGGAGGTCGTGCAGAAGCTGACCTCGAAGGCGGAGAGGCTCCCCGACCTTGGGCTTGGGGAGGTGGGGGCCGCCGGATCGAGCGCGACACTGGTTGAGATGGAGGATGCCTCGGGGGTCGAGCTGGCGTCGCTGGTGCTTGGGAACACGAAGTGGGGGGGGATGCCGGGCGCTTCGCAGAGCCTGTACGTGCGCCGTTCGGACGAGAACCAGGCTTGGGAGGTTCGCTCCGGGGCCTCGCCGAGCACCACGGTGAGCAGTTGGCAAACGCGCGATATCGTGAACATCCCCCCCACGCGGGTGAGGCGCGTGAGCGTGAAGCTGGACGATCGGTTGAGCTTCGAGATGGAGCGCCCCGACTCCCCCACGGACAGCTTCAACATCCAGAACGTGAGCGAGGGTTGGCGCGTGCGGGAAACAGTGACCGGGGATCGCACGATTGCGAGCTTCCTCCAGAGCCTGACGCTGGAAGACGTGCGCCCCGCGGAAGGGTTTTTCGATGGACTGGAGAAGGAATTCCGCCTCGTGACACAGACATTCGACGGACTGGTGGTCGAGGCGCTGGTTCGCAAGCAGGAGGAAAAGGCATTCGCTGTCTTGTCGGCACGCTTTGACGAGTCCCTGCGCGACAAGGTCGAGAACATAACGGTCGGCGAGATCAACGGTGAGCCTGTCGTGAAGTCGGCGGAGGAGGTCATGGCGGAAGTCGCCGAGATCACTCGGCTGACGGCCGGATGGGCCTATGGGCTGCCGCAGTGGAAGTTCAGCGGGATCGAGCGGGCGGCGACAACGACGGTGCTGGAGGAGATTCCCGAGGACGCGCTTGCGTTCCAGATCCTGGTCTCGTGGGAGGGGGCGCCGCAGAGCACCGTGACGGGCCGGAGCAAGGAGGAGGCTTTCGAGTTGGCGACGAGCCTGCGCACGCGGCTGGAGGAAGAGGGCTATGGCGCGTTTGGCGACCTGGCGCGCGAGTATTCGAACGACGCGGAGACGGCCACCGAGGGGGGCTTTGTCGGCGAGGTCGATGGCGAGGACATGACCCCGGAGTTCATGGAGGCGTACCGGAACCTGACGGTGGGCGAAGTGTCCGGCGTCGTGGAGACCCCGTTCGGCTATGCGATCATCAGAAAAGTACCCGCCGATTGACCGTTGGGTCAACCGGCGGGCCGTTGCGGTTCGTTCTTGTTGCGTGTGAATGGGGCCGTTACGCGCTGATCGGCGCAACCGTCCGGGCACTGCCGTCCAATTCCACGCGCGCGCGTTCGGTGAACTCCTCCCTGTTGCCGGAAGGCATGGGGAGGTAGGACTGCTCACCGAGGGCGCGTGCGTGGGGGGCAAGCAACGCCCCCTGAATCAACGCCATCCGAACATAGGCCTTCGACTCGCGGCTGCTGCGGTTGGATCCTGTCTCTCTTGGTACCATGGCTGGAGCTCCTTCCTTGCGGCGAATTGGCCTCCAGTTCTGCCCTTTGCAAGAATCGAGTCCATTCTTGCCTCTTCGTGCAGACAAGGCAAAATATGGGTTCGTTCCCCGAATTTGTCACCTTGGGAATTGGTTTTGGCGATTTGGGGCCGATTCCATCGCGACAGGATGGATCGATGGCGGCGGGGGGTGCGTCAGGTGGTTGCGCCCAACGGGGCAAAATTCAGGGGTAGATCTCGACGACGCGCTGGTTTGGGTCGAAGACAACCGTGCGGATGAAATTCCCCAACTGGTACTGGGTGATGACATACCCTTCCTTGGTGCGCCCGATGTGCGAGGGTCGGCCCAGCTCGAATTCCACGGCGGAGCGGTGCATGCCGGGGCGGACGACGAACTCGCGAGCGGCGGCGATTTCCTGGGGAGTGGAGGGGAAATTGAGCGGTCGCTGCGGCTTGGCGCACCCCGAGGCCGCGAGGAGGAGGCTTGAGAGGATGGCGACGGCGAGCACGCGCATGTTCGAGGGTCCTTGCACGAATTGTTTGAGAGGCGAAGGGAAGCGCCGCCTGCCCGGAAGATCAACGGAAACAGTCGGCCGGCGGGCTGGTTTCAATCCTCCGAGCCGAGGAGCCAGCCGAGCAACCCTCTCCCGCCGTGGGGGCGCCATGGCTTGCATTCGTCGGCGACGATCATCTCCCTGAGGTCGGAAATGCTGCGGGGAATGCGTGGGAAGAGCGTTCCCCCGCCAGCAATGTCGCGCACGCCGTGGGTGTCCGACCCTCCGGTGCTTGGCAGACCATACTGCTCGGCATAGGCGCGTGCCTTGGCTGCGGCACGCTGGCCGTAGCGGCCATTCCAAACTTCAACGCCCGTGATGGGGTAGTCTCCAACGGCTTCCTGCATGCCGATGCGGGGCACGCCTGCGTGCGCGGCCAGACAAAATCCGCCAGAGATTCTTGCCTGGCGCAGGCATTCCTCGGGTTCCATTCCATCGGGCATTGGGTGTGTCGGTCCGTAAACGAGCAGGTCCCCGACGACGACGCCGTCCATGATGGTGCGGACTTCCTGGCCGGAGAGGATAACGAAGCTCTCCGGCAGGTTGTTTTTGACCCTGTATTCGGCGATTTCCTCCGCGGGCCAGACGTAGTTGTGATCGGTGATGACCATGCCGTGGAACCCGGCCGACACGAGCCCCGCGACGATTTCGGCGAGGGACGCCCTGCCATCGAAGCTGTGCTCGCTGGTGTGGCAGTGCATGTCGATGAGGTACGGGCCCATGATCAGGAACGTCGGGTGGGGGTGTGGGTTGGCGGAGCCGGAGGCTCGGCGCGGATGGCACACGAAGGGTGGGGTGGGTCTGGAAGTCGGGCAAGTCAAAGAGCGAGGGTGGTTGGTGCCGAAGGGGACACGACGAGCCATCGGCTTTTTTGTACAGATTTTCGGCCGATTACCGAGGGGGGCTCTTTCCATGCCTTTCCAAGAATCTGTCTCCTATCGGTATTTTATCGCTATCTCCTTTTGGGGCAGGGGCATCGTGTCTGATTTTGTCCAGACTTGGCGCTGTCGTTGCCCTCATCGATTCCGTGCGTGGGCTGACCGCCCAAAGACCTGAATCGTCTTGGAGAATCGAAATGAAAAAATCGACGTTCCTCACAGGATGTTCTCAAAGCCGCGATCTCTTCGTTGCTGCCCGGCGGCGGCTCCTTCAACGTCTCCGTAATGCGCCGCAGAGAGTGCCTGAATACCTCTTTGCCGGATACCCCGTAAAGCGAATACGGCATCTTGGCAATGCCGTTCAATGGGTTTGCTCCGATGTCTATTCATGACGAAAGCTTGGTCTTGGGTTCCGCCCCCCCCGGCAGGGGGGGACCGTCTCGCTGATCCGGGAGACGCACCCCCGGCGCGTCTGGGGCCATCCTTGCTCTTGCACCGGGGGAATCCACGACTTTGTCTGGCGGTCCCGATTCCAAAACGTCCCGAGGAGCCCGCATGATGCGCCTGACCCGCCCGCTTTCCGTCCTATCGTTGGCGCTGGTGACTTCGGCGGTCCTTGCCGGCTGCTCGCGCGCGCCCAAGGTTCCAGAGATTCCGGTCGTCGCGGCGTCGCGGCAGACGCCCGCCGTCGACCAATTGCGCGACCGCATCGATGCGATCATGACGAACAACGAACTCCAATATGTGCATTGGGGGGTGTTGATCCGCTCGCTGAAGACAGGTGAAACGTGGTACGAGCAAAATGCCAACAAGCTATTCGTTCCGGCTTCGAACCAGAAGATCCCGACGACTGCCGCGGCGTTGCTCAAGTTGGGCCCCGACTTTCGGTTCACGACCACTGTCTCCCACACGGGAACCGTGGAGGGGAATACCCTCCGGGGCGACCTGGTGGTGCGCGGCACGGGCGATCCGACCCTCTACACGCGCTTCCTGGGCGACCCCCGCGAGGTATTCCAGGGTTGGGCCAGGCAACTTCAGGAGAAGGGCATCACCCGCATCGAGGGGAACATCGTGGGAGACGACAATGCATGGGAGGACAACCATGTGGGCTCGGGATGGACGCGCGGGGATGAGATATCCGCCTACTATTATGCGGAGTTTGGCCCGCTCACGCTGAACGAGAACTACGTCGACATCACAGTCCGGCCTCCGGCGACCGTCGATGGAACGGTGACGCTCGAGCCGAACCTCCCGAGCGAATACTACACGTTGGTGAACAATGTGAAAGTCGTGGAGTCGGGGGGATCGTGGGTGTCGGCCACTCGCCCCGAGAACTCGAATGTGCTGACGATTTCCGGCCAAGTGGTTGCCGGCTCGGACGCGCGGGAGATTTCCCCCACGATCACCAATCCGACCCTATGGTATGCGACGGTGCTGCGGGAGACGTTGAAGGCGGCGGGGATTGAGGTCACCGGGACAGCCAGGGACATCGACGACCTGGCCGATTGGAGCGGCACGTCTCCCGCGCGCACGGCGATCATCACCCACCAATCCCCGCCGCTTTCGGAGATTGCGACGGGACTGATGAAGCGCAGTCAGAACATGTACGCGGAGACGATGGTCTTCGCGCTGGGAATGACCACCGGCGAGGTGGCGACGTTCTCGCGCGGGCGAGAGGTGTTGCAGGAGCAACTGAAGACCCTGGGCGTCGAGCCCGGGACGTATGCCTATTTCGACGGATCGGGCCTCAGCCGGTTCAACGCCATCACGCCGGAGCAAGTGGCGACGATCCTGACAGCGATGCGCGGCCATGAACTGTGGGAGACATGGCATGAGGCGCTGCCAATCATGGGCGTGGACGGAACGCTGCGCAGTCGTTCGCGCGGCACTCCCATCGAAGGAAAGGTGCGGGCCAAGACGGGGACACTGCGCGCGGTGCGTGGTTTGTCCGGCTACACGGAGACGGCGGATGGCGAGCCGGTGGTTTTTTCGTTCCTGATCAACGGCCACCTGACGGGGACGGGGCCCGTGGATGCCGTCACGGACAAGGTGTTGACGGAGATTGTGACGTTCACCCGGAACCCGGAATGACATCGCCGCGCGACAGATAAAGCGGCGAGTGGGAACGAAGCGACCGCACGGCCTCGATCAACAACGAGGCCGCGCGGTCGATTTCCCTTTCGGTGGTGAAGCGCGTCAGGCCGAACCGCACGGAGGAGCGGGCGCGCTCGTCGCCGGCCATCGCGCGGATGACA
>CAYTRP010000043.1:0-1733 GCA_964440195.1 uncultured Candidatus Sumerlaeota bacterium | reverse complement strand
GGCTGGGCTCCGGATGGGCGGAACTGCACGCGGAGCCCGTGGAAATGGCGACGCCGGGAAGGGAATTGAGCAGCGCGACGCTTTCGATGTAGCCAATGCTTATATTCAGGGAGTGCGGAAGCCGGTGATTGGGGGTTCCATTCTCCTCAAGCTCGTCCAACTCCGTAAACAGGCGTTCTCTTAGCCGGTCGCGAAGAGCGGAAAGACGCGCGGCGTCGGGTGCCATTTCCTTCATCGCCAGTTCAGCGGCCTTTCCCAATCCGACAATGCCGGGGACATTGAGCGTGCCGGAGCGAAAGCCGCGCTCATGTCCTCCGCCGTCGAGGAGAGGTTCGATCTTCACGCGCGGATTGCGGCGGCGGACGTAGAGGGCGCCGACGCCTTTCGGGCCATACAGCTTGTGGGCGGACAGGTTGAGCAGATGGACGTGTTGTTCGAGGACATCGACGGGAATCTTGCCAACGGATTGCGTGGCGTCGGTGTGAAACAGGATACCGCGCCCCGCGCAGACCGCACCAATCGCGTCGATGTCCTGCACCACGCCCGTTTCATTGTTGGCGTGCATGACACTCACGAGGAATGTATCGGGACGAATCGACTGTTCGAGCCGCGGGAGATCAATCCTGCCGGAGGAAAGCACCGGCAGGATGGTAACGGCGTGCCCTTCGGCCTCTAGGCGGCGAACGGGATCGAGCACGGAGGGATGTTCCGTGGCGGCGGTGACGATGTGGCCGCCGCGTTCGCGGCGGGCGAGCGCGGCGCCGCGCAGGGCGAGGTTGTTAGACTCGGTGGCGCCGCTGGTGAAGACGATCTCCTTGGGATCAGCGCCGATGAGGGCCGCCACTTGCGCGCGCGCTTCCTCCACTCGTTCGGCGGCCCGCCAGCCGTAGGCGTGATGCACGGACGAAGCGTTTCCAAAGTCCTCGCGCAACGCAGGGAGCATCGCATCGAGGACGCGCGGATCAACGGGGGTCGTTGAATGGCCGTCGAGGTAGATGGGCCGCTCGTTCATGATCGGGAAACCGGGTGGGGGGACGAAGACATGCCGCGATCAACCGATGGCAAGGGTCCGGCGGACGTGCTCGCGGTACAGGTCGCGGCGGAAATCGCAGAACTCGTCATTCTTGACGAGCGACCCGGACGTGTTGGCCATGTAGGCGGTGCAACCGCCCTGGCAGAAGTTTCGCCACGCGCACTGGCGGCACTCCTCGACCTCGTCCTTGCGGCGCAGGACGAAATCGCGGGCCGACTTGTTTGAGGAACCGTCAAGCATCTCTCCGGTGCTGGAGCGCAGCGCGTTTCCAACGGTCACTTCCTTGCTGGTCAGGATCGGGCAGTTGTAGGTCGTGCCCTGCGAAGTGACGATGAGCGTGCGACCCAACGGGCACCAATGGCCGGAACGCAGGTCGGGATTTGGGACAAATCCGGGGAATCCGCTGGAGGCTTCTGAGACGGCATTGACGCGATGCTTGGCGTCGAAAAGGAGCCAGTGCATGACGCGCTTGAACTCCTCCTCCTCCGGCGCGATCACCTCCCAGTTGGTCGAGGCGGCCTTGGTCTTGTGAAGGGGGAGGAACCGCGCCCACGCAATGCCAAGATCATCGGCCAGCGCGACCAGTTCGCGCACCTGCGCCACGGCACAACGCGTGAGAGTGGTGTTGAAGCCCGTCTTCTTTGCTGCTCCCGCCTGGACGAGATGGCGCACGGCCTGGAGAGCCTTGTCGAAGGAGCCC
>CAYTRP010000042.1:0-13659 GCA_964440195.1 uncultured Candidatus Sumerlaeota bacterium | reverse complement strand
GCGCCCCTCGAACTCACCGAAGATGCGGTTGAGGTACGTGGTGGCAAAGCGCCCGCTGAGCGCTTCCGCCTCGGCGGGGCCGAGGGGCCAGCGTCCCTTGTGGCCGAGGCGCAGCTTGTACTTGAGACGGCCGGGCGGGTCGGCGCCCTCCACGCGGCGAATGAAGGCCTGGTAGCCTTCGGTCGTCTCGCCGCCATCCTCCTCGAGCGGGAGGAAGCTGCTCATCTGAAAAACGGTCCCGGACGGAAAACCGGTGTCGGCGACGAGGGCTCGCTCAAGGTCGAACTTGCGGCGCTTCTCGGCGTCGAGGTGCGAGGGCCATTGGTTGAAAACGAGGAAGATGAACACGATGAGGAACGTGCCCACGCCCATCAGTTGGGGTTGGAGGTAGTGCTTGCGCCAACCCGGGCCGATGCGCGCGCACAGATCCGCGAAGGATTCGGGCTGGAGGGCGGCGGGGCGCACGAGGGTCTTTGCAACGTAGTCGTGCATCCCCATCTTGAACGGGTTGAAGACGATGGCAAAGAGGTTGGCGACGATCAGCGCGATCATCAGCACGATGGTGGTGATGAGGGAGAACTGGGTGTTGGCGAACGTTTGCTCGTGGAACAGCGCGGCATTGACGATCCATGCGGTGAAGAAAAAGGGCATGAGAACGACGGTGCGCAAGGCGGCGGCCGGCAGGGAGGGGACATCGCCATCAAGGGTTGTCGCGCGGATGGCAACGAGCCACTTGCCGACGGTGCGCCCCTTGCCGATGGGGCCGTGGGAGAGGGCGAAGTAGAGGAAGGCGAGGAGACCGGCGGTGAACCACGAGGCCTCGGGGTTTGAGAGGAAGGCTTCGCCGAGCACGGCGGTCGCGGCACGTTGCACGGAGTAGAGGAGAAGAAAGTCGAAGGCGAGGGCGCCGAGGCGGCGGAAGAAACCCGTGACCGGCAGCACGGGCATGTTGAGCGCATCGCGCTGGCCGGCTTCCGGGCCGTCGGACGACGCGGCGTTGCTCCGGCCGGGGGGTGGAGGCTTCAGCAGCGGTGCGAGTTGTTTGGGCATGGGGGGGATCGGGGGGAAGGAGGACTGGGTGCCAAAGGTGAAGGCCTATGAAGAGGACTCCGGCGGGCGGAGGGTGCTAGCGCGATGTTGAGGAATGAAAGCCGGCTAGACGCGTTCGCCGCTCTCTTCGAGGGGGAGGAGGAGCGCGCGAAGCTGGACATTGACGAGGTCGATGCGGCGGCGCACGCGGCGTTCCTCCAGCAGCGACTGGCGCTCGTATGCGTCCTTGACGAGGAGCGAGGCCATCTGGTCGGCGATGATGCCCGGATGCAGGTGAATGTTCTCAAGATTGGTCAGCGCCGCGCGCAACCCGGGTTGATGGCGCGCGAGGCGTTCGCACCGCGTGACGAGTTCGCGGCGCCCCTCGGTGATGGCGGGCATGTCCTCCGGGGGCATCTCGTCGCGCAGGCCGCGTGCCTTCACCACGCGGTAGGGCTTTTCCTGGACTTGCTCGACGATGGCGGCGCGCTCGATGCCCTCGACGAGGATGTTGAAGCGGTCGTTGGGGAGCTTCTCGCTGTCGAGGATGCGCGCGATGGTGACCGTGCGATAGGCCGGGGGCGCGCCGTAATAGTCCTTCTCCCAGCCCCGGCGCAGTTGGCCCGTCGCCAGGCGCTTCTCCCTTTCAAGGGTCTCTCGCACCAGGCGCGCGTAGCGCGGCTCGAAGATGTGCAGCGGGACGACGGTCCTGGGAAACAGGACAAAGCCCGGCAGCGGAAAAAGCCCCAACGTTTGCAGCGACACGGCCAACCCCTCGGGCGGATGGGCGGCTGGGCGGCGACGCGCCGCACAGCCAAGGGCCGGATTGTCGGAACGCCGGGTGCCCTCGTCAAGGGGGAGGGGGAGCCGGGAATCGGGAGTCTTCGTTCACTGGTTGCAATCCCTCACGGGTTCAGCCTCTGGAGCGCCTTCTGGACCCGTTCGCGAGCATCCTCGAGGGCGAGGCGGCGGGCTTCGCGGCGCGAGCAGAATCCCCTGATGCGGACCGTGAGGCTGCCTTCGATGGTGCCGGTGAATTGAATGGGGGATTCTTCGCCCGAGGCGACGGTCGCGAGGCCGCCGCTGTACTCGAGGGTGAAACTCTTCATGAAGGGAAGCCAGTCGTTCCCGATGAAGGTGACATCGTCGAGTTGGCCTTCGATTTCGATGCGCGGTGCCCGCAGGATGACGCGCGTGTGTTCGAGCCAAAGCCTCTCGCCGCGCAGGATGCGCGCCCGAAAACTGATCGGACCATCGGGAGCCCCGTTGCGCTCGGTGTGACGGGAAAAGGTGAGGCTGGCGTCGGTGTCGGTCTTGTGGAAGTTGAGGCCAAGAAGGCCCACCTCCCGGCCAGCGAGCACAAAGACCACGAGGGCAAGGCTGAGTCCGACAATCAGCAGGCGGCGGTGCATGGGAGATCGGGTCCGGGGAGGCGCCATCAAAAGGGAGGCGCACCAAAGTTTCCGCGTATGCATGGCAGAGAATCATCCGGATGTCGAGCAGGGATCGCGGAAAGTTGCCGCCCCTGCGGGAGATGGAGGCGGCGAAGCCCCCAATGCACAGCCGAAGGCGGTGCAGGCCACCCGGCGCCGCAATGACATATCCCATCCCCCCCAATGCACAGCCGAGGGCGGCTGTGTCACATGAGTGGGTTGGTATGGCGGGGAGAAGTTGGAGATTCCCTGCCCGGCATCGAGGGCCAATTCCTCCCATCTTGTCATAGTCCATCCCCCGAAAGTCATGTGGCACAGCCGCCCTCGTGAGCAAGACGGTGCAGGCCACCCAGCGCCGCAATGACTTATCCCATCCTCCCCAATGCACAGCCGGGGGCGGCTGTGTCACATGAGTAGGTTGGTTATGGCAGGGAGAAGTTGGAGATTCCCTGCCCGGCATTGAGGGCCAATTCCTCCCATCTTGTCATAGCCCATCCCCGGAAAGTCATGTGGCACAGCCGCCCTCGTGAGCAAGGCGGTGCAGGCCACCCAGCGCCGCAATGACTTATCCCATCCCCCCAATGCACAGCCGAGGGCGGCTGTGTCACATGAGTGAGTTGGTTATGGCAGGGAGAAGTTGGAGATTCTCTGCCCGCCATCGAGGGCCAATTCCTCCCACCTTGTCATAGTCCATCCCCGGAAAGTCATGTGGCACAGCCGCCCTCGGCTGTGCGGTCCCACCGGGGCTTTGCAGCCCGCGGCCTAGGGCGCGGGTGCCGGAGGTGTGCGGCCTTTCCATTGTTTCTTTATGATGCGCGCGAGGGATTGCGAAAAGCTGGCGGCGTCTGCGGCGGTAAGGTGCGACCATTCGGGGCAGTCGTAGCCGGCGAGTTCGGGGTGGTCCTCGAAATGAATCCCGATTGCGTTGGCTTCGGCCAGCAGGGGCTCCCAGTACTCCTCGCGCGGCGCGGTCTCGCGCTCCTGGTCGCGCAGCCAGCCGGTGGAGGGATAACGCACGAAGATCACGTCCCCGCCGCGCGAGCGAATGGCCTGCACGTCGGCGACGACTTCGGCGCGCATCTTGGCGAGGAGGTCGGGGGGCAGGCGCTGTGCCATGGAGAAGAGGCCGCGCCAGATTTCCTGGACGCGCTGCTGGAACTCGACGTCGTTCTCGAGCTTGCTCCACATGTGGTGGCGCCGGTCGAGTTGATTGGTGGCGATGAACGGGGGATAGGCGGGCGGTACCGCAAGGCCCTCGCGATCGGCCAAGGGCAGATGCGTCGAGAGCAGTTGCGAGAGCGTGAGGTCCTCGTTGAGGAACGCGATGAGGGATTCGAGGCCGATGGCGAGCCATTGTCCGCTGCGCGCGGAGGGCGTGCGCTTGGGCCAGGCTTCGATCCATTCGTTGGTCGAGTCGAGCAGCGGTCCGCCGGGCATCCAGAACAGGTTGGGGACGTAGTCGCACACGACGATGCCCCGGAAGCCGGGATCCTGGGCGAGGTTGTGCAGGACCGGGCGCGCGACACTGCCGTTCATGGAGAGGTTCACGACGGGCAGGCCGCCAAAGGCCTCGGAGATGCTGTCGTGCTCGAGGCCAAACCGAATGCGCGACGCGCCGACAATGACGATGACGTCCCGGTCGTGGGCCTTGAGGCGATCGCGCCAGATGGCCCAAAGGCCGGGCGTGTCCTTGATGCTGGGAACGTAGCCCGAGGCGCGGACGTTGATCTCCCACCCAACGAGCACGAGGAGCGCGGCGAGCACGGCGACGGAGAGCACGCGCGGCCACGGATGCACGGGGACGACGCGAATCTTGCGGATGCGATCAAAACTGGAAATAAATGAATTCATTGCCGCCTCCCTGCGCGAGGATGATTCCAACGATCATGAGGGCCCAAAGGATGGAGACCAGCCACCAAGGCGTGTCCTCGACCATGGCCTCGTGGGTCGCATGGCGCAGGATCCAGTGCGCGAACACGATGGCCCCGTACACGGCGAGGACGATGACGATGGAGGAAGTGTGGAGGATCATGGCGCCCTCGCCGACGAAGCCGAACAACGAGCGGATGATGCGCCAAGCGTCCTCGAAGGACCGCGCGCGGAAGAAGACCCATGCGACGCAGACGAGGAAGTTGGTGAGGAGGATGAGGACGATCTCGGCAAGGCCCGTCTGGAACACGCGCCAATGGCCGATGGAGGCGCGCAGGAGACGCTCGCCGATCAGGTACAGACCGTGGAGGCCACCCCACACGACAAAGGTCCACGCCGCGCCGTGCCACAGGCCGCCAATGAGCATGGTGAGCATCAGGTTGATGTGGGTGCGGACGATGCCCCGGCGGTTTCCGCCGAGGGGAATGTAGAGATAGTCGCGCAACCACGAGGACAAGGTGATGTGCCAGCGCTGCCAGAAGTCGGAGAAGCCGATGGCCGCATAGGGAAAGTGGAAGTTGTTGGGGATGAGGAAGCCGAAGCAGAGCGCGCTGCCGATGGCGCAGGTCGAGTAGCCGGCGAAGTCGGAGAAGATCTGGCCGGAGAAGGCGAGGACGCCGGCCCAGGCATCGAGGGTCGCGAGGGCCATGTCGGAGCCAAACACGTCGTCGGAGACCTTGGCGAAGAGCGTGTCGGCGATGACGACCTTTTGGAACAAGCCAAGGGTGAGGAGCAGCAGGCCCCACGACATCTGGTCCATGGTGACGCGCTTGGGCTCGATGCACTGCGGAAGGAATTGGCTGGCGCGGACGATCGGACCCGCCACAAGTTGCGGGAAGAACGTGACGTAGAGCGAAAAGTCGAGGAACGAGCGCACGGGCGCGAGCTGGCGCCGGTAGATGTCGAAGGTGTAGGTGACGGTCTGGAACGTGTAGAAGGAAATGCCGACGGGCAGGACGATGCTCCAGGGCGCGGGCTCGTACGGGATGCCCATGCTGTTCATCATCGCGGTGAAGTTCTGCAAGACGAACTCGCCATACTTGAAGTACGCAAGCAGGCCGAAGTTGGAGAAGAGGCTCGCCATGAGCAGCAGGCGGCGGCGTTTGCCATCGGGCGTGCGCGCGATGTACATGCCGCAGAACCAGTCGATGAGCGTGGAGAGCCACAGGAGAAGGACGAGGGGGGGATTCCAGGCGGCGTAGAACAGATAGCTGGCCACGAGCAGGATGGCCTTGCGTGTGCGCCAGGATCTTGGAAGATTGTAGAGGACGAGGACGACGATGAAGAAGACGACGAACGTCAGCGAGTTGAAAAGCACGCGATCTCCCCTGAAAGTGTCCTGCGGGTAGGTGAATTGTAAGGATTAGCCTCGGTTGCGATTGTTAGTTGTGGTTGGAATTGCGCCGCACCGCTGTTCGCGGCGGCGGATTCCCCACCGCATGAGACCTCAGCGAGCAAGGGAAAAGTGCCGATGTTGCGATATTGCAACAATGGGATCTCGATCGATGGGTGGTCAAGGCTTGATCGGCGCCTTTGGGGCGCGCGGCAACCGCCCGGAGGGGAACCGTGCGGGGCTCCAGCAACTTGCCAGCGGCGAATTCCGCGGCCGATGAGGGGCAGCCGCTCCACGGACCCAGGCCTTGACCCCTCGGCCCGAGAAGCCACCCTCGAAGGGAAGCGTCGAGTGAATGCACGCTTTTTCTTCGCCAGACACCCGATCGCGACGGATTCATGCCAGCCCCCTCACGCTCTCCCTCCCCCACCGCCGCCGTCGTGATCGTCACTTTTTTTTGGGCCGTGGTGTTTCTCGGGCGCCTGGCGGGGCCTCCGACCCTGGCGGACGATGACCAGGAGCGGCCCGCCGCCTACATCGTCGATGTGCTGCGCAACGGGAGCTGGATCGTGCAGGTGGATGACACGGGCGACGTAACGTCGAAGCCGCCCCTGTACACGTGGTTGGCCGCCTTGTCGGCAATGGGGTGGGGGCGTCTGGATTTGTTCTCGCTGTACTTGCCGTGTGGGCTGGCGGTGCTGGGCGTGGGGTGGATGGTATTGGCGGCGGGATGGTGGCGCTTCGGCCCGATGGCGGGGTTGATCGGCGCGCTGGCGTTCCTTGTGTCGCTGCCGTCGTTCCTGATGGTGAACCTGGCGCGGACAGATCCGGTGTTCATGTTCTTTGTGGCGGCGAGCGCCCTGCTGTTGTGGCGTTTGTGGGAGACGGGGCGCGGCGCGTTCGTCTTTTGGGTGATGATGACTCTGGCGACACTGACGAAGGGTCCGCTGGGGCTGTTGCTCGTGCTGGGTGGGTTGCTGGCGCTGGCGTGGGAACGCTGGAAGCCCGGCGAGGGCCCGCGACCCGCGGGGATCCTCTCGCAACCCCTTGGGCACGTTGCCGGCATCGCATTGTACGTGGGACTAAACGTTGGTTGGTTGCTGCTGGCAAGGTCGGAGCTTGGCGACGCGGTGACCGACAAGTTGATCGGACAGGAACTTGGCGGACACGCGACACGCTCCAGCGAGGGGGCGCTCCCCTTTTCCAAGTTCTATCAACCGGCGCCACTGATGATGCTGCGATTCCTGCCCTGGAGCATCGCGTCGGCCATCGGGGTGTGGATGGTCTTTCGCCAACCGGCCGTGGATGCGGTGACGCGGCGGTTCGAGCGATTCGTCGTGGCCTATCTGCTGTTTGGTTTGCTGGTGTTCTCGATTGCACCGCACCAGCGGCATGTGCACCTGCTGCCGCTGATGTTTGCGATGGCGTTGTTGGCCGGGCGCGTGATCGACGGGTGGCTCAAGAAGAAGGAGTGGCATGCCGTCAACTGGAGGATGGGCATCGCATTCATGGCGGTCGCGTTCGTTTGCCTGTTGGGCTACAATTTCAGCCGAGGCTTGGGAAGAACGGGTGGGCCGACGCGCACGATGTTCGAATTGGCTAACCTGTCGCGCGAGGCGCTGGGCTCGACGGCCAACGTGGGGACGCCGGACGCGACCTTTGCCTTCCAGTTTCAAGCGAACACGCACATCCCCCGGCTGGACACATGGCGCGCGAACTCGATGCTGGCGGCGCCGGAAGCCACGTATATCGCGGTGGAAAACTGGCCGCGATTCGAGCGATCGCTGTGGGAACCCCATGTGCCTCTGTACCGATTCGGCGTGACGCCGAACGCGCCGTTTGGAACCGACGAGGTGGAGATTGTTTCCAACCGGCCGACGTTTGATGCGCGGGACGACCACGTCGTTTATCTCGGCGACATCCGGGTGATGATGTATGGGGCGGTGTTGACGGATGTGGGCCCGCTGAACCACTTGACGTTTCACGCGACGAGGCCGGAAGGGCGGATCCTGCTGAAGAATGATACCGTGCCCGAAAGGACGGTGCACCTGCGAATCGTCAATGCCGACGACGCGAGCGGGCGGACGATCGAGATTTGGCCGTGGCACACCCAAGAGGTGGCGTTCACGGCGCGGGCGGACCGGTTGGCGCTGCCCGGCGCGCCACCGGCACCGTGGGCGCGGCGCGGCGTGTTCCTCGCGGGATTGGCGGGGCTGATTGTCGTGGGGGCATGGACGACGAGGCGCGCGCTGGTGCAGGGCGTTGCCGACGCGTGACTAGACGGCGACCTCGATCTGCAGGATGAACCCGGTGGGCATGGGGTGAGAGAAGTCGCCTTGATCGCGGGCGACCTCGATCCAGCCTTCGACGGCTTCCTTGAGGTTGGCCTGAAGTTCCTCGATTGTGTTTCCCACCGAGAAGCATCCTGGCAGGGCAGTTACGATGCCGCCAAATGCGAACTCCTTGGGGTAGTCGCCTTGTTGGACTTCGACAAGATATCTCATACCCTTCTTCCTTACTTGAGCCCGGCTTGTTTTAGGATAGCTTGAGCAGTTCCGGTAGGAACTTCCTGTGAACCATGAATGGGAACTGGAATCTTCCGGCCCGGCCTCTCCGGGTGAATCATAATATGGTGGCTACCACGGATGCGGTCGATTTGCCACCCGTTTTTTTGCAGGAGTTTCAGGAGTTCTTTCCCGGTCATGGTTCGACCTCCGAGCCATGACCTTGCATCTGAATGATCGTCCGCGCCCCGTCAATCGGAAGTCACCCATCCTGCCTGTGGCCGTTTGCTATCCCACCTCGAATCGCGCTTTCTTGCGGGCGTCGCCCATCAGCGCGTAGCCGCTCTTCTCGATGGCGGTGGCCGTCGTCAGGCACCACTCGCGCGTGCGCGTGGCGAAGATCCGCGCGGACTTGGAGGGCAGGGCTTCCGTCCATCCGCCCTTTTCCCCCGCCCATTCGCGCGCGCGTTGCAGTTGAAACCAGCACAGGTCATGAAATCCCGGCGGACGGCGGCGCTCGGCGAGGTCCTCGAGTGTCACGCGGAATCGCTCGAGTTCGTCGAGCGGGAACACGAAGCGCGCGTGATGGAGTTCCTCCTCGAGCCGCAACATCAACTCAAGCAGGCCACGCGCCATGCCGAGGTGTTGCAGGTCGCGCACGATTTCAGGAGAAAGTTCACCGCCGCCGGAGACGACCTCGATCCCGAGGACCATCGGCGCGCCGGACCATTGGCGCAGCAGCGCGTCGAGCTGTCGCGCGTCGCGGGACACGCCGCGAATGTAGTACGCATTCCACCCATCGACGATGCCGAGGAGGCGACGGCGCGGAATGCCGTGCGCGCGCGCAAGTTGGCCGAAGGCGGAGGGATCGGATTGTGTGAGCGCGTTGACCTCGTCCCGCAAGCGCGCGGTCTCGTCGCGGAAGGCCTCGCCACTGCGGGCATAGGCCGCGCGGGTGCGCGTGCCGACGCTTTCGACCCAGTCCATGGCAAGCACGAGCCGCAGGCGGTCGCGGCGCGGGAACAGCCAACGCGCCTTCAAGCTGCGGGCGAATCGCGCGTGGTTCACGTGCCGATGGGGGCGCCGTCCCGTATTTCCTCAAAGCCCGGGCGGGCGTTGAGCACCTGCTCGTAGATCTCGGGATCCACTTCCTCGCGCGGCCGGCCGGCGGCGACCCACTCGTCGATGGTCTTGAACAACTCGTCGACCATCTCCTCCTCGCGGCATTTCTTGAGCACCTTGCCGAGCCGGTAAATGACGCCCTGGCCGCGACCACCGGCGATGCCGAAGTCGGCGATCTGTCCCTCGCCCGGGCCGTTCACCGCGCAACCCATGACGGAGACGCTGATGTTCTCGTTGGCGTAGGCGACGAGGCGCTGCTCGACCTGATGCGCCGCGCGCTCCAGCGCGATCTCGACCCGCCCGCAACTGGGGCAACTGATCAGGTTCGGGCCTGCCTCGCGCAGGCCGAGGAACTGAAGGATCTTCTGGCCGACGAAGACTTCCTCCTTCGAGTCGCCGGTGAGCGAGACGCGGATCGTGTCGCACAGGCCCTCGTGCGCGAGCATGCCGATGGCCATCGCCGACTTGATGGTGCCGGTGCGCACCGTGCCCGCCTCGGTCAGGCCGACGTGGAAGGGATATTCGCACCGCGTGGCCAGCTCGCGATACGCGCGCACGGTGGTGTCCACGTCCGACGCCTTGAGCGAAATCTTGATCTCGCGATAGTCTAGGTCTTCCAGCAGGCGGATGTGTTCCAGCGCGCTCTCGGCCATGGCGACGTGCGTGGCCATCTCGCCGGCGAAGACCTTCTTGCGCAGCGGGCGCGACAGCGACCCGTTGTTCACGCCGATGCGGATGGGCACGGTGCGTTCGCGGCAGCGCGCGACGATTTCCGGCAGCATATCCAGCCGCGCGAGGTTCCCCGGGTTGAGGCGGATGCCATGCACGCCCGCTTCGAGCACGCGCAGCGCGTTGCGGTAATCGAAATGAATATCGGCGATGAGAGGAACGGGCGTCTCGCGCACGATGTCGTCGAAGGCCTCGGCTGCCTTGATGTCGGGACACGCCAGCCGCACGATATCCACGCCAACGGCGGCCAGCTCGTGCAACTGAGCGAGCGTGGCCTTCACGTTGCGCGTGTCGGTCTTGGTCATGGTCTGGACGCTGATCGGCGCGCCGCCGCCGATCCGGACGTGGCCGACGCGCACCGGGCGGGTCTGGCGGCGGACGATGGAGGTGGTGCTGGGGGACATGGGCCATCCTTTCGGGCTGCTGCGCGGGACACTACTCCGCCCGGGTGGAGGAATGCAAGGGCGAGGCCAAGGGAGGTGGTAAGCGACAGGTACATGGTGCCCCCCTGATTTAGGGGCGTGGGGCGCGGGCAGGTGGCTGCGGTGTTGGGGCAGGACGCCCTGAGGTTCAGGACTGGGCTGGCCGATGCATTGGCGGCCGCAACGGCCGTGGAGTTGGGAGAATCGCCCTGCGCGGCCAATGTGCGACACCATCGCGTGATTGCGATCCGCGCCCCAGGATATTCTCAAAGTACCCCGGGACGTTTTCAAGGGCGCAAGATCAAGGCGCGCGAGGCGGCAACGCGGAGATTGCGACTTTGAGAACGTCCTGCGATGGACCCCGCCTCCTTCCGCTTCTTCTCGATGGCCATGCGTTGCGACCAATGAGAGGTTTCCCATCCGCCACATCTCCGTCGTTGTCACTCGACCGGACACCACAACCTTATCCGGTTTCGTGCCATGATCGAGACGCGTCGATGCACGCTCTCTTCGCCGAACTCATCGACACGCGCGACGGGACCGGCTTAGCGGACAATTCCGAGTTTCCCTGCGCCGCTCGTGGCGGTCATGACAAGGTGCGGCGCCTCGATCCCGTAGAGCGATCCGGGATGCAGGAGCACGCCGCGTTGCTCAACGAGGTCGATGGCAAGGGTCTCCTCGCGCCCCTTCCATTCCTCGCCCAGAGGCAACAATCCATAGATTCCGCCATCGGGCTCGGCCATCGCAAAGCCCGCGTCCCGCGCGGCCGCGAGCATCGTCCGCACCCGCGCACTCGCCAGCACCGCCAGGCGCCGCACCTCACTCTCGCCCTCGCGCATCAACAAGGGCAGCGCGCCCTGCACGGCCTCATTCACCGGCAGCAGCGTGTCCGAAAGGTACTCCAGCGCGTGCAACAACGCGTCGCGCCGGGGGGCGTCCCCCTCGACAACCATCCACCCGGCCTTGAGGCCCGGCAGCGCGAGCCGCTTGGACAATCCATTCAGCGTGACCGACAACGGCGCCCCATGCCACGACGGTCTTGGCGCGCGGTCGACGCGGTGGAGCACGTCGCGAAAGACCTCGTCGAACACGATGGCCAGTCCATGACGCCGCGCGAGGGCGCACAGCGCCTCCATCTCCTCATCGCCGACGACGTGGCCCGTCGGATTGTGCGGCGACACGAGCACCAGCACGCGCGTCGCCGGCGTCACCTGGAACTCCACTTCCTCCGGATCAATGAACCAGCGTCCCTCGCGACATCCCAGGTGGTAGCGCCGCACGCCGACACCGGCCAACCGCGCGAGGTCATCGAACAGCGGATACGTCGGCGTCGGGCAAAGCACCTCGCCGCGCTCCGCCAACAGGCGAAACGCATAGAAGTACGCCAGGCTCGTCCCCGGCGTCAGGATCACATGCTCCGCCGACGCGCCATGCCATTCGGCGATGGCCTGCCGCGCCTCAATGAAGCCGCGCGGATCGGGACGGTAAACGGCGCGTTCGCGAAGGCCGTGCAGCATTGCCCGCTCCACCAGCGCCGGATCGCACGCAAAGCCATGCTCGTGCGGGTTCGCCGTGATGAGGTCCAGCAGCGGCAATCCCGATGCCCGGCGCCGGGCGATGGCCTCGGACAGCAAACTCGGATGCGGCGCGGACCAGTCGGCAAGAAGGGGCATGGAGAAAGGAAAACAGGGACCCGGCAGGATTCAGGAAGCAGGTGACAGGTCGCTCAACGGCACGATCTGAATGCCCTCGATGGCGGGCATCCGCCGGTCATTGGTGAGGAAGACGCCACAGCCGGTGGTCATGGCGGTGGCGAGGTGAATGGCATCGGGCGTGCGGAGGCGTGCGTTGCCCGCGCGAAGAGCAGCCGCGCGGCGAAGGATGGACGAGGATATAGGGACAACGACAAGACTTGGAGATGCCAGGAAACTTTCAAATCTCGCGATGAGTTCTTTCTTGCCGGATCGAATGGGTGAAACCAGGCACTCCAACAGACAAAGCTCTGACGCATGAAGAGGAATTTCTTCCCGGTCAAATGCGTCCCACAACTCTGTAAGCACGTCAACGTATGCGGGATGGCGTTCGATCGAATAGATGAGAATGTTGGAATCGATCGCGACGCTGCCGGCGAGGATCAGTTCTCTCGGTCCCACGCATTGCGCTCCTCTTCAATGGCGGCGTCCATTTCCTCCACCGACTTGAAACAGCGGTCTTCCGGGGCGAGTGGGTGTGCCAGAAGTTCCGAAATTGTCTCGCGGCGAATTCCTTTCTCGGCGGCGATTGGCTCAAGTCGCAGACGAACACCTTCGCCTTCCATAAGGCGTGGATCTATCACCTCGATCCTGCCCCCCGGCAACACGGTCGTTGTCAGTTCAATCGTCTCCATCGCGCCCCTCCATGCGGGACTCTGCCCTCACGCTAGTCTCCCCATTGTCCCCTGTCAATGCGCCGTTGGCCTATTTTCCCCGCGTCGGCCATTCGAGCGGCGGCGCATGGTGATGAGGAAGGGCATCAATCTTCCGCTTTCAGATCCGCGAGGGCAACGATGTGAAGATTACCCACCGACGGCATCCGTTTGTCGTGGGTGAGAAAGACATGGCAGCCCTGCTCCAACGCCGTGGCGAGATGAATTGCATCCGGTGTGCGCAAGGAAGGATGCCGTGCGCGAAGGTGGGCGGCGTGGCGAAGGATGGAAATGGAAGCATAAACGATACGAGAGGTTGAATAGAGAGCTTCATAGCGTTTGACAAGTCCTTCGTCCTTTTCGCGCACAGGAAGCACAAGGGTCTCAAGTATCGACAACTGGCTGGTGAGAGTACCGATGGCCTCCTCTTTCGTCTCATTCCATAATTTCCGCAGGACATCCTGAAGAGGCGGATACCCTTCCACCAGGTAAATCAGAATGCAGGTGTCCAAATAAACGAGACTTCCTTCCGTCAAGGCCTTCAATCCCAAGAGTTCCGCTCCTCTTCGATAGAGGCCTCGAGCTCTTCACCCGTCCTGAAGGATCGTCGTTCCGGCGGTAGTGGCGAGCCCACAATGGCATCCATGGGGTCTTCGCCGGGCGGCACCACTCCGGGCATCCGCTTCAGCGAGATCTGGACGCTCTCTCCCTCATGCAGCCGCGAATCCACAACCTCCAACCTCCCCCCCGGCAA
>CAYTRP010000041.1:13091-13666 GCA_964440195.1 uncultured Candidatus Sumerlaeota bacterium | reverse complement strand
GGCGATCATAGTGCCATTCAATGGCCGTGCGCAGCCTCTCAAGGGGTTGCTTGACCACCAGGTCGAGGCTTGCTGTCCGGACACGAATGACGACGCTGGAGACTCCCCCGCCGAACTCCGACACGGAGCACACGTCTCCCGGCTTCAGGATACCGCGCGAATCCAAGTACTCGACGACATTGTCCGCAGTCACTTCCAGCATCACGGAAACAGTCACCCCATGCCAATTTCACGCAGGTATGCGCGGGTGCGTCTGGCAATGGGCAGGGGCTTGTCCGGCGGAGCCGGGTACATGTCCTGCTCGACGATGCCAAAGCCATCGTATCCAATCTCATGGAGGAGATCGCGGAGAGCATGAAAGTCAACCTCGCCCTTGGCGGGTTCGACAAACATGTCTTGCGCAACCGCATGGGCGAAGGGAATGCGTTCGCGGTCCACTCGGTCGGCCATGGCCCCGTCCACGCTCTTCAGGTGCAGATAGGGAATGCGATCATGGTGCTTCCGCAGAAACGCCACGGGATCCCCCTTTCGATATGCGTGGTGTCCGACGTCGAAGCACAAGTTCAGGTACTGGG
>CAYTRP010000041.1:11500-13081 GCA_964440195.1 uncultured Candidatus Sumerlaeota bacterium | reverse complement strand
GGGTCCGTATCCATCAGGACCCGCTCGATCTGGTCCTCGTATTCGATCGCTGTCTCGGCGTGAGGGTGAAGAATGCCGGCGAGGCCATACGCATCATGGAACAACCGGCCCGCGCGTTGCAGATTGCGGCAAAGGCGATCCCAATCCGCTCCCTCCAGACGCGACGCCATCAGGGGCGCACCAGTGAAGAGATCGGTGTACGTCGCCTGGATCAGGATTCCGAACTGCCCCCCAAGGCTGCCGACAAGGGAGCCCACCTTGTGAACTTCCCTTTCGATCTCCGGCCACGCCTCGTCGGACGAGAAATCATTGAAGACAAAGCCCGCACACAGGCGAAGGCCGCGCGAACGAAGCTCGGCGCCAAGCAAGGATGAATCGGTGGGCAAGTATCCGTAGGGCCCCAACTCGGTCCATGAATAGCCCGCCCCGGCAATCTCATTCAGGAACCGGTCCCACGGCACCTGCCGGGGATCATCGGGAAACCAGACTCCCCATGAGTCCGGCGCGCTTCCGAGCTTGAGCGTCATAATGGCAACTCCAGATGGGAGGTCATTCCTTCTTGAGAATCCGAAAGACGGGTTCCTCGTTTGCGGCGACTCGTTGAAGATTCTCGACGACGGCTTGGGCCCGGCGTCGCGACGTGCCCGTCGTCACGCCCGCCAGGTGCGGAGTCGCGAAGACGTTCGGACACTTGAGGAGCGGGTGGGACGGATCGACGGGTTCTTCGCCAAAGACGTCAAGGCCGGCTCCCAGTAGCCGCCCTGACTCCAGTGCCTGAGCGAGAGCCTGCTCGTCGACCAGGCCACCCCGCGCCACATTGACGAGAATCCCCGTTGGCTTCATGAGCGCAAGTGTCCGGGCATTGATCAGGTGATGCGTCTTCCCGGTGAGGGGGAGGTGGAGCGAAACCACATCGGATACCGCCAACAGTTGATCCAGTTGCGAAGGATCGCCGTACCATTCAAGCCCGCAGACCAATTGCTGGGTGGAGCCGAGAGGTGTCACATCGACCGCGCGCAGACGCATTCCGAAAGCCCGGGCTCTCGTCGCCAACTCGCGGCCACTGGCGCCAAAGCCGACAAGTCCCAGTATCTTCCCGCCAAGTTCATCCACCATCGGCGAGCAGAGGATGCGATCCCTCACGCTTCGCTGGGCAGCAGGCACATTCTTCGCAATGTAGAGCATCTGGAGCATTGCGTGCTCCGCGAGGGCAATGGCACTGAACTGCCCCGGGGTATTGCACAGCGACAACCCCCGCATCAGGATGTACTCGACATCGACATGGTCCAGACCGGTGCCAAGGACCTGCCACAGCTTCGCCCCGGCTCCTACGGCCAGGTCCACCATCTCGCGGGTTCCCACCACTCCACCTTGATCCACGACCGCCCCGATGCCGCTGAACTGTGGAGCGAGCGGTGCCTTGCGATCGTACAGGCCAATCTCCAGAGACCCGTTCGCCGCGGCAAGAACGTCGCTGTACCATGGATTGAGATTTCGTTCCTGTCCGAGGAAAAGGACTCTCATGATAGTGCCTTGTCTCCGTGGCAAGGTTGGGCAAATGCGGTCAGCCCTTCGCGGGCC
>CAYTRP010000041.1:8898-11490 GCA_964440195.1 uncultured Candidatus Sumerlaeota bacterium | reverse complement strand
GATCCCAGCAGCATGACGTAGTCCGTCCGCCAACCCAGAAGGGCAACACCCTCCGCGCGCCGCCGATGAAGCTGGGCAACGTCCATGACGTTGGTTCCGATGGCCACGCCATGCTTCCTTGACGCGGCAAGCATTCTCGCGAGGACATCTTCTATCTCGCCATGTGGCTGCTTCATGGGATCAAGGCCGAGCGACAGGCAGAGATCAAAGGGGCCCAGGTACAGGGCATCGACCCCGGGAACCGAGGCGATCGCGTCAAGGTCCTCGACAGCCTCCCTTGTCTCAATGATGAAGACGGTGAGGATGCCGTCATTCGATTGTGCAAAGTAGTCGGCGCTATCCAACGTATATCGCGATGCCCGGAGGGGACCATACCCACGCGTGCCGGCCGGTGGATATCGCGTGGCGGCAACCATGGCCCGGGCTTCCTCCGCCGAGCGTATCATTGGCACCACGACACCCAGCGCGCCGACGTCGAGTGCCTTCTGGATGTGGACGGGGTCCTGCGATGGGACTCGCACCAGTGGGACGGTGCCTGTTCCCTTGAGCGCCATCAGGATCGTCTGGACGTCAGCCCAATCGACGGCGTTGTGCTCCGTCTCTATCACGAGCCACTCCATGCCGGCTTCCGCAAGCAACTCCGCCACGGTGGCACTCCCCAGCCCCATGTAGGTGCCAAGGCTTGGCTGTCCGCGGCGAATCTTGTCCCGAACGAGATTCTTGCTCATGGCTTGACCCGTGCACTTTCGCCCGCCATGTCGGCCCCCCAATATTCCTTGAATGCGGCACGGAGGGGATTGGCAAGGTCATCGCCGAGGCGATAGTACGGCGCGGCGGTGGTGCCATCGTCGTCGAGGAAGTCCGTCAGTTCCCATCTCGCCTTCGCGACGGGGGCGAGAAGATGGCCCTTTCCCAATATCGGGTGGATGTGGCGGATCTCCCAGGTGAGCAGCTTCTTTTGCATGGCCATGGCCTCGTCCCATCTGCGCTCCTGGCAGTGGTCAACCATTTGGCGCATCCAGCGAGGCATTGTGTTGACCCAGAAGCTGCATGTACCCGTGGCCCCCGCCATCATTCCAGGCACAACCGTGTGGTCGATGACCATGTGCGCAAGCTGCGGGGTTGCCTGCACGCAATCCACGATCGAGCGAAAATCAAGCACGTTTTGCTTTGTGCCAACCATCTGCTCCGGGTGGTCGGATGCCACGCGCGCATACTGCTGTCCATTGAGGACGACGTGGCTGCGTCCCGTGTTGTAGTGAATCCACCGGGCCTCGGGGACTGCGGTGGCCAGGTCGTCCCAAAAGCGCCACACGTTCTCCGTCGCAATGGGCATCCAGAATGGAAATGCGACGTGGACATGGGGGATCCCATTGTCGATACAAATGCGAATGCGGTCGATGATCCCGCGTGTGCTGCACCAGGTAACACCGACGGCAACACCCATCGACGTGCGGGACATGGCCTGGGCGAATCGCCTGACCAGTTTGCGAAAATCATCCAGTTCGATCGCGTAGAATTCGCCGTCACTGTCGGTCGTGTAGACTCCGTCGGCTGGAATGGCGGCGTACCGGTCGACGTTGCGGTCGATGCGGTCAAGGTCCAGTGATTCACCCTGCCCCCAGGATGTCGGGATTGCCGCCCACAGTCCCTTGAGCTTGCTGGCTGTTTCGTTCATTGCCGCCTCGTCAATAGTGGAGTCGTTGAAGTTTTGCGCGATCCTTTTCGAACTGCTCGCGGAGCTTTGCCGTTACCTCGTCGTCGCTGGCTTCCGCCGGAGCGACATCCCACCAGACGCCGGACCACGGCAGGTAGCGATGCTTCTCGGTCTCGACAACAATCACGCAGGAGCGCGTTTCCTTGCGGGCTTCGCGCAGCGCATTGGCGAGATCCTTCTCCGTCTTCACCTTCCAGGCACGGGCGCCCATGCTCTCGGCGTTCTTTGCAAAGTCGATCTCGAGATACTCCCCTTCGAGCCGGTTTGTCTTCGCGTCGCGGGCGCGGAACTCGTTTCCAAAGCTTCTCCCCGCGCGGCCCATCTGAAGTTGGCGGATCACCTGGAAGCCGTGGTTTTCCGAGAGAACGACCGTGACCTTCAGTCCCTCCTGCATGGCGGTCACCAATTCCGTCGGGTTCATCAGGTAGGTGCCGTCGCCTATGAAGACGTAGACTTCGCCCTTCCGCTGGGCCATGCGAACACCGATGCCGGCGGGAAGCTCATAGGCCATGCATGAGAAGCCGAACTCGAGGTGGCATGTGGTGCCGCCGCTGACATCCCAGAGCTTGTGCAAGTCGCCCGGCGGGCTACCCGCGGCCGCGACAACCGTATCCCCCGGCTTGGCCTGGTCGTTGAGCACCTTCACCAATTGCCCCTGGCTCATGGCCTCACCCGGGACCTGCGTGAAGACCTCGCGCCCAAGCTGGGCGGCCCACTCGGTCTTCAGCCTCGCGATCTCCTTTGCATAGCCAGTGCTTGGCCTGACGCCAGCGGTGGCGCAGGCACGGGAAAGGGCGCGCAGGGCCTCGCGGGCGTCGGCAACGATGGGAAGCGCCCCCTGCTTGATCGCATCGTGGCCGGTGACGTTGATGCTG
>CAYTRP010000041.1:0-8888 GCA_964440195.1 uncultured Candidatus Sumerlaeota bacterium | reverse complement strand
ACTGCGAACCCGTCGTAAAATCACCCATGCGCGTGCCGATGTGAATGACGAGATCGGCTTGGGCCGCCAGGTGTCCCGCGCAAGGCGTTCCCGTCACGCCCGTTCCGCCGGCGCTCATCGCGGAAGCCTTTCGCAGGGCCCCCTTTCCGCCGAAGGTCTCCCCGACCGGAATGCCGAACTTCTCCGCGAACTTGCGCAGTTCCTCCTCCGCCTCGCTGTAGATCACGCCGCCGCCGGCGATGATGAAGGGCCGCTTGGCCTTTGCCATCAGGGCCGCGGCCTCCTTGATGCGGCTCGGATCGGGAAGGCGGCGCTCGATGCGCCAGACGCGTTCCTCGAAAAAATTGGCCGGGAAGTCCCACGCGTGGGCCTGGATGTCTTGTGGCAGGGAAAGCGTGACGGCTCCGGTGTCCGCTGCATCCGTGAGGACGCGCATCGCTTCGGGTAGCGCGGTGAGCAGTTGTTCCGGGCGGGTGATGCGATCGAAAAAGCGGCTGACGGGGCGAAAGCAGTCGTTCACGCTCACATCCGCCGAGATTGGATGCTCCAGTTGCTGAAGAACGGGCCCCTGATGGCGAGTGGCATAGTAGTCCGAAGCCAGCAGGAGCACGGGGAGACGATTGATCGTGGCGAGTGCCGCCCCGGTCAGCATGTTCGTCGCCCCGGGACCGATGGAGGCGCAGCAGGCCAGGGTCGAGCGCCGCCGCATTGCCTTGGCATAGCCGACGGCGGTGTGGACCATGGATTGCTCGTTGCGCGGCTGCATGTGTGGGAGGTCGCGACCGTACTCATGGAGGGCCTGGCCCATGCCCGCGACGTTTCCATGGCCGAAGATGGCGAACATCGCGGGGATCAATCGCTGGCGCTGGCCGTCGCGCTCGCTGAACTGGGTCTGCAGATACTTGACCACGGCCTGCGCCATGGTAAGTTGAATCCTGGCTGGGGACTTTCGGTTCTTCACGGTGCGGCTCCTTTTCATCGCCTGCAGAGGTCACTGGTCCAAACCATGAATCACAACCGTCTTCGTGTCAGTCATCTCCTCGACAGCATAGCGTGGTCCCTCCCGGCCGTGGCCACTCAACTTCACGCCACCATAGGGCATGAGGTCGGCGCGCCAGAGCGGAGTCCAATTGACATGCACATTCCCCGACTCGACGCCGCGAACGAAACGCAGCGCCGATGTGACATCGCGCGTAAAAACCGAGGCGCCAAGCCCGTACTTCGAGTCGTTGGCGATGTTGAGGGCCTCCTCCACTGAATCAACGGGCGTCACCGCGACGCCCGGACCGAACAGCTCGTCGCGGGAGACTCTCATGGCCGGACTCACGTCCGCCAGAATGGTCGGCGTCACGACCGCGCCGTCGCGCTCGCCGCCGGTCAACCGGCGCGCCCCCTGGGAGACTGCCTCATCGAACCACTCGCAGACGCGACGTGCTTCCTTCTCCGAGATCATGGCCGAAAGCCGCGTGGCGTCCTCGAAGGGTTGCCCAACCACGATTCCAGCGACGCGCTCCTTGATGGCATCGAGGAAGTCCGCGTAGATCCGCCTGTGGACGAGGATCCGTTGAAGGGATATGCAGACCTGCCCTGCATTTGCATAGCCGCCGACCGCCGTCGCGGCGGCGACTTGATCGACATCGGCATCGGGCAGGACGACCATCGGGCAGTTCGATCCAAGCTCAAGTGAGAGGCGCTTGATCCCGGCCGTGCGCGTGATCGCCTCGCCAGCGGCGGTGCTGCCGGTAAAGCTGATCTTGCGGACGCGTTCGTCCCGGCAAAGCACGCCTCCAACCGTTGAGCCATGCCCTGTGATGCATTGCAATGCGCAATTGGGGAGACCGGCCTCGACCAGATGCCTCACAATGGCGAGCGCGGTCAGCGGCGTCTGGGAGGCGGGCTTGAGAATGACCGCATTGCCAGCGGCCAAGGCGGGGCCGACCTTGTGCATGACAAGGAGCGCGGGATAATTGAAGGGGGTTATGGCCACGACGATTCCACAAGGAACGCGCAGCACCATTCCGAGGCGACCGGCTCCGCCGGATTGGGCATCGAGAGGCAGGACCTCGCCGCGCAACTGCGTGCCCTCAAAGGCAGAGAGCCGGAGAAGATCCGCAAGTCGGCCGGCCTCGCCCCTCGCCTCGGTGATGGGCTTGCCGGATTCCGCGGAAATGGTGCGCGCGATGTTCTCCGCGTCGGCGGCGAGGCGATCCGCCGCCTTGTTGAGAATCAGGGAGCGCTCGTGGCCGCCGAGCCTCGCCATGCCGCGCGCTCCCTCAACGGCGGCAGCCACCGCGGCAGTTGCCTGGTCAGGCGTGGCGGACGGGATCGACGCGATGACTTCGCCAGACCATGGGGACCGCAACTCCTCATGCCGAGGTGAGTCAACCCACTCGCCGGCAAGAAACATGCGTGCCTGCATCAATGTCCTCCTGGTCCATCGACGCTGGCACGAGCGGGCGCGGCGGAGAGGCCGCGCCCCGATTGGAGAGCCTCGGGATTGACAACCCAGCGCGGTTCCCGTCCCTCAAGAACGGCGGCCATGTCCTCGGCCATCGATTTGCAGATCCGGCGCATGGCCCCATCGGTCACGCCCAGCACATGCGGCGCGGTCAGGCACGCATCCATCCGGAAGATGGGATGCGTGTGGTCGGGCGGTTCAGGGTCAAAGACATCCAGGCCGACTCCGGCAAGTTGCCCGCTCTCCAGCCCTTCCTGGATGACCTCAAGGCTCTCGATGAGTCCACCCCTCGCCATGTTGACGAGGATCGCGCCGCGAGGCATCATGGCGATGCGCTGGCGGTTGATCATGCCGCGCGTCTCGGCGGTGAAGGGAGCATGCACTGAAATAATCTGGGATCGCCGGATCAGCTCATCAAGATCGACGATTCGAACGCCGAGTTCGGCGGCCAATGCGGGATCCGCGAACGGATCGCTGGCCAGGATCTCCATCTCAAAGGGACATGCGAGCCGGGCAACCATCTGGCCGATCGTGCCAAAGCCGATGATGCCCAGCGATGCCCCATACAGATCCTTCGGCCTGTCGTAATCGCGGCTGGCCCAATTGCCCGCCTTGGTCTGTTCATCCCAATGGCCAATTCGCTTGGCCAGCGCGAGAATGAAGGCCATCGTTCCCTCCGCCACCGCGCGCGCCCCCACCCCGGGCGCATAGACCACCGGAATGCCCCTTTCCGTGGCGGCGTGGATGTCCACATTGTTGTATCCGGATCCCGTCCTGCCAATCACGCGCAGGTGCCGTGCGGACCCGATCATCGCGCGGTCAATCGTTGCGTCGCCGCGCACAATGAGGGCGGTTGCATCCCCTATCAGTGCGAGAATCGTGTCGCGAGCAGCGTCGCGAGCGACGATGAACTCTCCGAAGGGGGAGAGAAGTTCCTCCGCGATCGGCTCCACTGGACCTGTCGACACGATGGTCATGGCATACCCCTGTCGTTCAAATTGCCCGAAGACTTGTGGCGAGACTGCGCATTCCGGAAGCCACCATGGCGCTGTCCGCGCTGGCGGCCATGAAGGTGTAGCCAAGGGGGCGGAACTTGCCGAGCGCCTCGGCGCTTGCCGCAAGAATCCCCGCGCACTTGCCGTGCGCCAGTGCGGCACGGGAAACGCGCTCAAGCGCCGCCATAAAGGCGGGATCATCGAGGGCATCCGGGATGCCCATGTTCACGCCAAGGTCCGTGGGACCGACGAAAAGGACGTCCACGCGCTCGACCGCCGCGATGCTGTCGGCGTTCGCGACCGCCTCCGGTGTCTCGATCTGCGCAATGAGCAGCAGATCCTTCGAACCATGGTCGAAGTACTCCCGAAACGACTGGCCGTAGGCACAGGCGCGGTTCATCTTTGCAACGCCACGGACGCCCTCCGGTGGATAGCTGACATGGCGCGCGGCGGCCCGAGCATCCTCCGCCGTGTTCACCATCGGCACCATGATGCCGGCCGGACCGAGATCGAGGATTCGCTTGATCACCGGTGCCTCGTTCCATTGAACGCGTACAATGGGGGCGGCCTGGGTGCGTGCGGTCGCCTGCAACTGATGAAAGAGCGTTCCGAAGTCGCTGAGGCCATGCTCGCAGTCTATGAGCAGCCAATCGAAGCCGGCGAGTGCGGCCATCTCGGCGGTGGCGGTGGAGCCCAAATTCAGGAACGTCCCGACCATCAGTTCCCTGCTGCGCGCCCGAGCTCGAAGCGAAGTCTTGTCCGGGATCATCTCAGTCGCCCTCCTCGGGCCAATAACGTTCCGTAATGATTCGCTCCTGGGTAAAGAAGGAGACGACCGAACGACCCTGCGCCTTGATGTCCCCAAAGAACGAAGACTTTGCCCCCCCAAACGGCATGTAGGCGACGGGTGCCGGAATTCCGACGTTGATGCCAATCATGCCCGCCTCCGCTTCGATCTTGAAGCGTCGGGCGTAATACCCGCTACGGGTATAGATGGATGCCCCGTTCGCGTACTCGTGTCCATTCACGATCCCGAGGGCCTCGTCGAAGGACTTCGCTTTCAGAACAACCGCGACCGGACCGAATATTTCCGTACAGTGAACCGTGCTTCCCGGAACGACCCCATCCAGAACCGTGGGCCCAACGTAGTACCCACCGGGTCGATTGAGTATCTCGATGCCGCGCCCATCCACGAGCGCCTTCGCGCCCTCGGAGATTCCCTTCTCGACCAACCCGTGGATTCTCTCCAATGCCCGCAGACTGATCACGGGTCCGCAGACCATGGACTCGTTGGCAACGGCAGGATCCAGTGGGTCCGCCACAAGTACATCGCGCGACGCTTCAATGAACTGATCGACAAGGTCGCGGTGGGTCTTCTCGCCAACACACACGATTGCCGAGGCGGCCATGCACCGCTGGCCGGCACACCCATAGCACGACGTCACAAGGTTGCGAACGACCTCGTCGATGGGCGCATCGGGCATCACGACGAGGTGATTCTTGGCGCCACCCAGGGCCTGATAGCGCTTTCCATGGCGTGCACACGTGTCGGCGGCAATTCGAGCCACAGGGGTCGACCCCACCATCGACACGCCCGCGACACCCGGATGTGCCATGAATGCCTCCGCGACCGCCTTGTCCCCATTCACCAGGTTGAATACGCCCTTGGGGAGGCCCGTGTCATGGATCAATTGCGAGATTGCCTGCATGGTGCAGGGCGCCTGCTCCGAGGGCTTGATGACGAATGTATTCCCCGCCGCGATGGCATGGGGCAGGAACCAAAAGGGAACCATCCCGGGAAAGTTGAAGGGTGCGAACATGCAGAAGGTGCCGACGGGCATCGGCAGGACCTCTCCATCTATGTCCGAGGCGGCGCCAACCAGCTTCACGCCTTGCTGAAGCATCGGCATCCCACACGCGACCTCGATGTTTTGCGTCAGGCGCTTCATCTCGGCGCGGGCATCGGGCAGCGACTTGCCCATCTCCAGGGCAATGAGACGGGACAGCTTCTCCTCATTGCCTCGAACGGACTCCAGAAGTCCAAAGAGAAAGGCCACACGCGCGCCAACGGGCACGCTGCTCCATCTTGGGAAGGCTCGCAGGGCGGCATCGATGGCCGCGCCTGCCTCCGCCGCCGGCGAGAAGGGAACCGTCGCGATGATCCCCCCCGTGGAGGGATTCGTTACGGGATGCCGCGGTCCCACCGAGTCGACAAACGCCCCATCCACGTAGTTCCGGATGGGAATGGGATCAGCCCCAACGCTCCCCTCGGCCAGCATCATGACACCTTGTTCATGGAGCCTTGGCATACGTGCCGTCCTGTTTGAGATGGAGCCGGTCGCCGATGGAGAGAATCACCGTGTCGTGCGCCGGTTGCCTTCGTTCGACGAGCCTGCCCAGGTGAAGTATGTCGCCCGTGTGGCCGCGCCACAGTTCCCAGTGGCACGGGAGCAGCAGCCGGGGGTTCAGCACCTTCGCCGACTCCAGGAGTTCTTCTTCGTTCATATAGAATTCCCGACCGAAGGATAGTTGAGCGACATCAACGCGAACCGACTCCGCGATCTTCCGAAATGCCTCGCAGCCAAAGCTATCGCCCGTGAACAACAGCCGGAGACCTTGCGTTTGCAGCAGATACAGCACTGCTGACGCCTCGTTGGGATCGTAGCCCTTCCAGACCGTCACTTCCACATCCCCGACGGCGAACCGGTCACCGGCGGCGACCTGACGAGCGCGTTCAGGGGAGATCCCGAAGGATGTCATCTCGGACACTGCGCTATCGGGCCCGCAGAACACCGCTTTCGTCGCCGACTGGATGGCGAGCAACGTGTCCTCCTGGCAATGATCGTAGTGGGAGTGGGTGATCAGGACGGCGTCCACCACGCGAATGCACCTGGGGTCGATTGGGACGGCGATGCAGCGATGCATTCCGGGAATTCCCTCAACGGGCTCGCCTGCCAGGTAGGGATCAATGTAGATGAACGCATTGGGCGTGCGGACAGCGAGGGATGTACTTCCGAACGAATGAAGGATCACGCCTTCATCCGGGCGAAGCGATTCCACCTCTTCCAAATAGCCGGGCTCCCAGGTCGTAACGGGGTGGCGTTGCTTCATCTCCGTGCCTCCTCTCCGTTTAGACCGGGAAGCAGGAGCATCTTGGTGATGGACTCGGAGCGGTTGCGGAGGGCTTCGAACGCCTTGGGGACCGCTGAAAGCGGCTGACGATGCGTGACGATCCGGCTCGTGTCGAGCTTGCCGCCCGCCAAGAGCGCCATGGTCTGTCGCCACACGTCGGTCGTGTAACCATTGCTGACAGCCATCGTGAGGTCGTTGGACAGCATGGCGAGATAGTCCACCTCGAGCGATCGAGTGCCCGGAATTCCGATGAGGACTATTCGAGCTTTCGTCCCGGCGTAACGGAAGCATTCGTGAATTGCGGCGAGGCTGCCGGAACACTCGATGATTGCGTCGGCACCATACCCGTTCGTGATCTCCAGGACAGACTCGGCAACAGGGTCATGGTTGGCATCCACGGAATGGGTGGCGCCAAGCTCCGCGTGACCCGATAGCTTGCCGGAATCCTTCTCCACCATGATGATGCGTTCAGGATCGTGGAGCCTTGCCAACCGAATGGCGAGCGCGCCGATGGGCCCCGCCCCAACAATGACAACGTTGCATCCGGGCTGGAGATCCGCCTTTGCCATGCCATGTGCAGCGCAACTGGCGGGTTCCACCAGCGCCGCGGCCTCCCACGAGAGTTGTGGGTCCATTGTCCATGCCTGGCCTGCCGGCACGGCGACAAACTCCGCCATTCCTCCGGGACGCGTGAAGCCAAGCTGGTTGTAGCCGTCCCGGCAGTGACAAACCCAACCCTTGCGGCAGTTGTCGCATGTGGGTGGTGCCACCATGGCGTCCACGACGACTCGCTCGCCAATCCGGGAAGACGACACACTCTCTCCGACGTCTACAATTTCCCCGCAAAACTCATGGCCGGGTATCACCGGATAGCGGGTCACGGAGGATGGCCGACGGCCCTCGATCAGGTCCACGTCGCTGCCGCATATGCCGCAAGCGGCAACGCGCACCAGAACCTCTCCGGGCACGGGTTCGGGGATACCCAACTCAATCAGGCCATAGTCCCCGGGTTGTCGTATCTCGAAGGCGAGCATCGGAGCGCCATTATTGGAGTGGCATTGCCTTTTCCGCAACAAACCGTGAAACTGTCTTCAAGTCGACTGGTGCCCTTCGATCGGCCTCGCGGAGATAGGTCGGGAGCTTGGAGGGCGAATTGTCCCGTGGAGAAATGTCGACAACGGTGCTCCCCCGCAGCGTCAGATTGTAGACTTGATCGCGGATCGTGTAGCTCTCAATCGCTTCCTTGATGGGGAACTCGACGCGAATGGTGTCGCCGGCAACGAGTCCCGTCACCACCAGGTGGGTACCCAAGAGCACGGGTTCTATCGCCGTGCCGTTCTTGGAGACTTTTAGCGCCGCCCGATCCACCCAGGACGGAATGCGTGCCATCAACGTGTGCGCTTCCTTGTTCCGAAACTCGACGATCCCCTCGTTCGGAAGCCAACTCGCGATGTCCATCCACGGCGACACGCGGTTCATGAGCAGATTCACGCGGGCCACCCCGTTGTCGAACCGGGTGATGCCGTGCCATGCATAGTACAATCCAACCGCGCCATTGACCGAGCAACACCCATAAGTGGCCGCGGGAATGGCCGTCGGTTCTCCCTGGTTGAATCCGCCCACAAAGCGCTCCAGCAGGGCGCGCTGCTCGGGTGTCGCGTTGCTGATCCGGGCCATCGTGTCGACATCCACCACCTGCTGCGCGATGAGGTGGTTGCGTACCAGCGCATCCACGTCATCCCAGTAGTCGCCAAAGCCAGCATCGCTCAGCTTAACGGCCAATACCAGCATGTCGGCAACGCCACAAGTCTCTGCCTGCCCACGATAAACGTCATCGCGGTGATACTTGGCGGGCATCACCCAGCCCGGCACCCAGCCCAGGCGCATGACTCCTGTCGCCCGCGCGTACTCGTAAGCATGCTGGACCCGCATGGCCCCTTCTTGGTCGCCTTTCGACTGGGCCAACTCGAACAAGGCGTGGAGGGAGGTCATGTTGCCGTGGAAGTGCCCGGCAAAGGCGCCCACCTCGCTACCGACGAATCCCTGCTCGCTCAAGTCTTCCCACATGCCTGGCTTGAGGCAAAAGCGTTCCACTCGATTCGCGATTTCCAGCGAATTCCCATCCCCAAACAGACGCCAACTGCGAACCAGCGTTCGCAGGGCCGACGCCTGCTCGTACTTCACGCAGCCCTCCAGGCCTTGCTGCTCCATGTGGGGCTCGTCAGGCGGCGTGTAGGGAATGGTGGCTTCGCCGCGCAGTGTCCATACCCAGTTGCCCTCGCGATCAATGCCGCATTCGGGGG
>CAYTRP010000040.1:0-14080 GCA_964440195.1 uncultured Candidatus Sumerlaeota bacterium | reverse complement strand
GTCCGCTAGGCCCCAATCCTGGTCTGGCCGCTAGCTCACATTCCCGTTCGCAGCATCACGTTCTGCAAGTCATGATCCTTGCCCGCAGCCCTGTCGCAGCCGCCGGGGCGCTTTCTCATCAGCTATGCCACCAACGCACTTGGGACCATCGCGCCGCTCTTCACCGAGGAGGGCTTTGGCATCTATCACCCGCGATTCATCACGGTGGAGATTGCACCCGCGGCCCTCTCCTCCTGGACGATTTACTGATTTGGTTCCGCGCCGCGCCTGAGGATGCCACCATGCTGACGCCATTGATTGAGGTACGCGACAGGCTTTCGCTGACGAGGGGTTGGCGCGAACGCGACTGGAACGGCCAGCGAGTCCTGGCCGCGGCGTTCGGTGGCAACGAAATGCGGTTTCGAGTGGAGGGAACCCGCCGGCTGGTGCTGCGCATCGCGACGGAACCGTATGTGTTCTGTCATGTGTTGGCCGATGGACAACATGTGGCGAAGATTCGGCCCGAGGCGAATCCGGCATCCATCGACGTGCCCGTCTCTCCGATGGGGACCGAGGTGACGTTCCGGCGCACGGCCGTTTCCAGCGGGCCGTTTTATGTGGACGCGATGGCGATCGATGCGGAAACAGACGAGGGCGCGCGATTTCTGGCGCCCTCGTCACCGGTTCTGACAAGGGTTTTCGCCACGTTCGGCGACTCGATCAGCGGGAATTGCTGCATCGGGAATGATCCGCCGTTCGATCCGTATGGCCTCGGCTATGGATACCGGATCTGCGAGCGGTTCGGATGGCAGTACTTCAACTGCGCGCGGGATGGGTCGGGTGTGTGCTGCACGCCCTTTGACAATCCGCTGGCGATCGACCGCGTGGAGAAGGATCTGATCCGGCACGCGCCCGATTACGTGCTGGTGTTCTACGGCACCAACGACGTCCGCAATGTCCCAACACCCGGGCAATTCCGCGCCGACTATGACACGCTGTTGCGGCGCATCGTGACGGGGCTTCCCCGCGCGCGCGTGGCGACCTCCGGCTTGATGTGGACGGACATTGCGACGGCGGAGCGGATCGCGGATTTCAACCAGGCCATCGCAAGCGTCTCCGCGGATCTCCATCTGCCCACCTGTGACCCGGGAGCGCGCATGCCCGTGGCCTTGATCGACGATGGGGTTCATCCCAATGTGGAGGGGCAGGTGCTGCTCGCGGAAATCTTCGGCGACTTTTTGGCGGGATGTTGGCCCGACGCGTGTCGCGGGGAGGAATCGGGATGAGTAGTCGTGCCATCCGTGTCCAATCCGCGCGTGACCTTGGGCCGCAATTCGTCGATAACCCGCATCGCATGGTGGGTCAGGACGGGGCGTACTCGATTCCGCTCGACCGCGGGAGCTTTTGGTTTTTCGGCGACACGTTGATCGGGAAGCGCACAACGGGGGAAAGTCTCTGGTTCCCGGGAGGACAACCACTCGGCCCCGAGGACATGTCCGGCAAGCATGGCATCGACCGCATGCTGACCAACACGGGGCTGGTCCTGAACGAGGCCACTGGGCGCGATGGACTCAGGGACTATCGCTACGTGCGGGATCAAGCGGGGGAGTTGCTGCAGATTGTCCCGCACCTGCCCAGCGAGGATATCGACGAGTTGCGCGTGTGGTGCCTGCACGGCATCTTCCTGAAGCCGTATCTGTACCTCTACTACATCCTTGTTCGCATGCTGGCAGAGGGGCCGATGCCGGTGAATTTCGAATTGTGCGGCAGTGGATTGGCCAGGGGGCGGCCGGATGGATTGGGCTTCGTGCGGTTGACGCGCGGCGGGGAGCGGTATTGGTGGGCGTGGCCGCTGCCGCAATTCGGCACAACGGTGCTTCGTTCGCGCGAGGATGGTTTGCTGCATGTGTATGGCGTGCGGAAGGGAAGCGATGGGTCGCAGCAATGCTGCGTGGCGCGCGTGCGGCCGGAGGAAATCGAGGAGATCTCGGCCTATCGCTACTGGTGCGGGGCCGCGAAGGGATGGGGCGATGACCCGGCACGATGCGCAACCATCATGACGGGGATGCCGAACGAGATGTCGGTGAGCTGGAACGCGCATCTCGGGTGCTATCTGGCGGTGCATTCGTTGGAGTTGAGCGGGCAAATCGTCGGCCGAACGGCGGAACATCCGTGGGGCCCGTGGAGCGAGCCCGCGTTGCTGTGGCAGGTGCCGACGCCGAGGTGGGATTACCCGGTGCCGTCATTTCCCCTGATCTATGCGGGGAAGGAGCATCCACAGCTCGCGGGAGAGAATGGGCGGGTTCTCTATTTGACCTACATCGAGTTCGAGGAATACTTTCCCCACCTTGTTGAAGTGACTCTTGACTGAATGGCGCCATCAACCGAACTCACGGCCGACGCTTCGGGTGCTGCCCATCGACGTGCGTGGATCGTCGGCGCAGCGCTGACCATTGCACATCTCCTCGTGTTTCCGTTCATGGCGGATCACATGGCGTTGGCGTGGTTCGAGGTGCCGGTCCTTGCGATCCTGCTGCTAGGTGCGAGGCGGGGGCGATTGCCGTGGCTGCTGCCCATTGCCTACATCTTTCCCGTGTTGAATCATCTGTTCGATCCGGCCACCGGGTGGGGCTTTCTGCCGTGGGCCATTCCGGCGGTGTTGTTCACGCTGGTGTGGAAGTTTCCAATGTCGTTGACGCGCCTGCTGTTGCTGGGGGCGTGGATCGGGACCCTCGCGTCGTCGGGGATCTTCGCGTGGGTATGGCAGGCGGCGGTTGTTTTCTTCGAGATGTCACACGTGAAGGCATTTCCGGTGTTCCTTGCAGTAGTACTGGTTGGTGCGGTGCCGACGGCGTTGTTTCTGCCGCTGTGCGCACTGCTGCATCGCGGCCTCGGATGGCCGGCGGGATTGTGCGGCGCGTTGGTGTACACGGTGCTGGATTATTGGTCGCCGCCGGGGTTGTCGCTGAATCTCGCGCTGGCGCTGGTGCATTATCCGTTGCTGTTGCAGGCGGTGGATGTGATCGGCACGCCCGGGGCGACGATGCTGATCGCGCTGGCGGCGGGATTGGGGATTGGAGCGTGGGAGCTTCGTGAGCGAGGAGCCAAATGGGAAGCCGTTTATTCGTTCTTCTTCGCCGCCGCCGTCGTAACATTTCATCTGGGGTACGGGCACCTCGCTCCCTTGTTTTACTCTCCGGGCTTTTCGCAAGGGTCGATGGGTGTCGCCATGATCCAACCCGTGGCGCCGCTCAAGATCCGCGCGGATCAAGCCGGCGTGCGGGCCGAGACGGCGCGCGTGAACATCGAGTTGTCGCGCGAGGCGATGGGCGAAGAGCCGCCGGACGTCCTCTTCTGGCCTGAGGGGGCAGGGCCCTTCGCCGCCCACACGCCCGCCTTCAATCCCGAGTTCATGGAGGCCATCACCGCCTTTCAGCGCGAGCATCCCGTGGCCATTGCCGTGAATTGCGTCGAGTTCACCACCGACCCGGAGACCGGCGCGCGCCGCTACTACAACGCCGTGGTGGTCATCGATCCGGTGACGGGTTCGGGCCCGAGCTACCGCAAGAACATCCTGATGCCGTTCGGCGAGTACCTTCCGTACGAGCGACAATTTCCCTTCCTCCGGCGGTTGTTTCCCGAGGCGCGCACGATCCTCGCGGGGAAGGAGTCCGCGCCGTTGGAGGCGCCGGGCGGAGCGTTCGCGCCGCTGATCTGCTATGAGATCCTCTTCCCCGAGTATGTGCGTCGAATGGCGGCCCATGAGGAGGCGAAGTACCTGGTCAACTTCACCAACGATCGCTGGTACGGTCTCAGGCAACAGCCGCGCCAGCATCTCGCTTACGCGGTGTTGCGAGCGGTGGAGAATCGCAAGCCGCTGGTGCGGCCGACGAACTCGGGCATCTCGGCGATCATCGACCAGACAGGCGTCATCAGGGACTACCTGCGGACGGAAACGGGAAAGCGGGCAGTTCTGCGGGGACCATTGGACGTGCGCCCGGGAAGCAGCAGTCCCTACCAGCGAAACGGCAACCCGCTGCATCCGTTTGTGCTGACGCCGCTGCTGCTGGGATTGCTGGTGTATGTATGCCTACCTTTGCGGGCTGGGGGAGCGGCGAGAGGGGTTGGAGTCAAGGGGACGGAGGAGGGCGGGAAGCCGCGCCGGAAGAGGGTTCGGCGGTAGGCAGGGGTTGCCGGGAGATTGACCTTGACCGGTGATGGGGATACCGTGACCGTCCGCATGTGTGTATGCATACCATGGGCTTGGTCGCCACCCCCAAGGACCCCCTTCCATGCTCTCCACCCGACGGATTGGTTTGGCTGCCGCGTTGTCGCTGCTGATGGCGTCGCCGATGGTTTCGTTTTGCGACGATCCGGTGAGTCCGCCGGTGCCGCTAAAGATCTCGGCAGCCGAGATCGACACCGTGTTCGATGAACTTTTCAAGCCGCGGGATCGTGGGTACCTTGGGGCGGACGGCGCGGCGTCGATCGCGTTGGGGCCGGAGCGAATCCTGTGGGTTTTCGGCGACACGACGCTTGGCACGAGCTATGGCGGCGCGCGCAAGGGACCGATGGTGCGCAACTCGATCGCGATCCAGGACCACAGCGCGGGTTGGCCGGGAACGGTGGAGTACTATTGGAACATCGAGGACCGCCTGGTCGGGGATTTCTTCCGGCCCGACTCGCCCCGCGATCAACATTGGTACTGGCCCGGGTGCGGAGTGCATCACGACGGGACGTTGTATCTGTTCCTGACCAAGCTGACCCAGGGGGAAGGCGAAGCGGGCTTTGCCTTCCAGTCGGATGACTGCACGCTGGTTCGTGTGCGCAATCATGACGAACATCCCGACGATTGGGTGATGGAGAAGGTGGACCTCGGGTTCGGCAACCAGCACTTCAACATCAATGTGGCGTCGCTGATCGAGGGGGAGCACGTTTACTTGCTGGGCTATGACGACGGGCCGGAACGGAACCCGTTGAATCGCGCGGCAATTCTCGGGCGATTGCCACTCGCCGCCCTGGAGAGCGAGGCGCCGGGCGGGCAGATGGAGTTCTGGTCCCGGGGAGGAAAGTGGCTTGCGAGGACGGATGCGTTGGAGCCGTTGTTCCGGCCGGGGACGACGGAGGGGGGACTTTACCACGACAAGTCCGTTGGCCGTTACATCACCGGGACGATCCAGCCGTTCAGTCCGCATATGTTCCTCGCGTCGGCGGAGAAGTTGACGGGGCCGTGGACGGTGCAGCCGGTGTACGACATCCCGCAGTTGTTGAATCGCACGGACGACAATTACCATGCGTACACGCCGCGCGTTCACCCTCTGCTGTCCCCCGGCGATGGCACCGTGATCATGACGTATGTGATCAATGCGAAGGACTTCTGGAGTGCTTTCTCCGACATGGAGATCTATTATCCCCGGTTCGTTCGCGTGGAGATTTCCAAGTGAGCGGCCAACTGCTGGAAGTTCCCGGTGTGCAGGAGCGACTTCCCGCGCGGCCCGACGTCGCGCTCGAACGGTTGTTCCGTCCGCGTCCCATTGGGTATCTGGGGGCGGACGTGGCGATGTCGATCCCGTTGCCCAGCGGCCGGACACTGTGGGTCTTCGGCGACACGCTGGTGGGCGCGCTGGAGAACGGACGTCGACGCTTCGGTTCGATGCCGCGCAACTCCGCCGCGCTTGTTGTTGATGATGCAAGTGGCTTGGCAGAGCCACAGTGGCTCGTGCCGTTGGGTACCGGGGACACCTTTGTTCCGCCCGGTGGGGGAAGCACCTGCTGGTTTTGGCCCGGCACCGGTTTTCATCACGATGGCCGGGCGTATGTCATCGGTTACGAAGTCGCGCAGGGTGACGGGCCGTGCGAGTCGCTCTCCTTCGCGATCACGGGCATGCGGCTTTTCCGCATCGAGGGAATCGACCGCGCTCCAGGGGATTGGCGCATGACGTCCGTGCCCTTCGGGCCGCCAAACTCGAAGACATTCTTTTGTTCCGGCAACCTGGTGGAAGGCGGCTTCGTTTATCTGCTGGGGACGACGCGATTTGCCGAAGGCGGCGCCGAGGCCACCGGCGGAGTCATGGCGCGCATTCCCATCGGGGATCTCGCGGGAGAAGATCCGGCGGCGCGGCTGGAGGTGTTGTCGGCCTCCTCCAAGTGGTCAGGGGTGGACGCGGAACCGCACATTCTCTTCCGGCCGGGTGTCACCGAGTGCGGTCTTTACCATGATGTTCCGCGCCGGCGTTATCTCGCCACCACGTATGATCCCCGCGAGGGCCTGATGCGGGTGACCGCGGCACCGCGGCCCGAGGGTCCATGGTGTGCGCCCTTCGTGGTCTATCGCGTTCCCGAGTTTCGCGGATGGGAGCGCCATCATGCCTACGCCTTTCGCATGCATCCGCACCTGGCGGCGGGTGCCGACGAGATGGTCTTCACGTATGTGGTGAACACCAAGGGCCTGGAGACGGTGCTGGGCGAAATGGACGTGTACTACCCGCGCTTCCTTCGCGCGGACCTGCGGGCACTGCCGCCGCCGACCGGCTCGAGAGAAAGACAACCATGAGCAAGCTGGCAGAAATCATCGATCTCAAGTCCCCGCATTCCCGCGACCTGGGCACTGGCGAGATGTGGCAGCGCTGGCGCGATCATTTCAGCCATCCGCCGCTCTTCAATGACCTTGGGTGCCTGCGCGTGGGGCCCGATCCGATGGCGATCGCGAACTTCATGTTTCCGCCCTTCTCCGGCATGGGAGAGGGGACGGCGGTGCTCTACATCAACCGGCGCCATTCGGTTGCGATGGATGTGGAGGTGGGATACACGTGGTATCCCGACTGCGTGAAGCGCCGCGCGTGCTTCGAGGGCTTCGATGTGGAGACCGTGGCGCGGGCGTTGCCGGCGGCGCCGGGGGCGATGATCCGCCTGCTGGTCACCAACCCGGGACAGGAGGCGCGCCGCGCGGAGATCGGCATCAAGCTGGCGGGACGGCTGCTTCATACGATCGAGGGATGGGCAAGCATCGGGCCGGCGATTGGCATCGAGGACGAGCAGCGCGAGTCGTGGCAGTACAACGAGAAGCTGGGCGGGATCGTCTTCGACTCGGCGGACCGCGCGCACCAATGCCAGGGGACGCGACCGCTGCCCGATGGACGCGAGGGAAAGACGCTGTTGTACGACGTGCGCCTTGCTCCGGGGGAGACATGGGCGCTGGACTTCGTGGCGGCGCTGGGCGAGTCGCGGGACCAGGCCTGCGAGCGATTCCTCGCGGCGGTTGAGCATGCGGGTCCGGTTGCCCGGGAGTCGGAGTCCCGATGGGACGAGAAGATCGCCGCCGCCTTTCAACCCGGCAATTCGCACTACTCGGGCCACCTGCCGGCGTTGCACACGGAGGACGAGGACCTCAAGCGCCTGTACCTCGCGACCACGCTGGGGTGCCTCGTGCTGCGGCGCGACAATCCCATCAGCCGCCACGGTCCGGCGTTCGTGACGCTGTCGCCGAACTATTGGACGACGGCCTCGTTCCTGTGGGACATGATGATTGCGGCGCCGTTCTATGCGCTGCTGGACCCGGCGCTGCTGCGCAACCACATCGAGGTGTGGCTCGCCGCGGACATCCGCCGCTGCCTGGCGACGGACTATGTCACGGGCAAGCCATTGGGAAACTGGTACGCGGTCAACAGCTCCGCGATCGTGCGCCTCGCGCATGACTACCTGCGCCACACGGGGGATGTGGCGTGGCTCGACAAGGTGGTCGATGGCCGTCGCGTCATCGACCACCTCGAAGAGCACGCGTTGATGTGGCGCGCCTACGACGTGAACGGGCACGGCCTCGCGGACTGCGGGGGAGTGATCAACCTGCTCGAATGCGTGAGCACCTACACTCATGAGGTGGCGGCGTTCAACGCGATGTGGGTGGCGGCGCAGAGGCAGGTGGCGGCGATGCGGCGCCTGCGGGGAGAGCACGGACAAGCGCGATCGCTCGAGGCGGAGGCCGGAACGTTGCTGCGCAACGTGCTGTCGCTGTACGTCGAGGGAAAGGGCTATTGGCGATGCCGCCAGCCGGACGGCAGTCATCACGATGTGCACCACATCTACGATTTCGTGGCGGTGCTGGAAAGCATTTCGGAAGACCTGCCGGCGAAGGTGCGCCGTGAGATGGTGGAAAACTTCCGGCGCCACCACCAGACGCGCAACTGGACGGCAAGCCTCTCGGCGTGGGACGATGACGCGCACCGTGCCTTGCGCGTGGACCACCAATGGACGGGTTCCTTTGCGTCGATCTCGGCGCAGGCGATCAACGGCCTGTATCGCGTCGGCGAGGGGGCCATGGCGTTCGATTGGCTCAAGCGCGTGGCCCTCGTCGCTCGCCAGGGTCCCATCGGCCAGGCGCACTGGATCGATCCCCTGTTCCCCGCGTTCCAGGGGGGCGCGTGGAAGTGCTCGTACCTGCCTCCGTTCATCACGGATTGGACCGTGGCGGCGAATGGCGCGTATCCGGCGATGATGATCGAGTCGGTTTTTGGCGTGGAGGCCACGCTGTCGTCGGGACTGCGTTGGAAGGGGACGGAGCCCGCGCTGGATCCGGGCGCACGGCTGGAAAACGTGCGGTACCAGGGACGCAATTACACCGTCGATCATTCCGGCATTCGTCCGGCGGGGTGACATTGTGGAAAAGGCGGCGCTTCGCGCGCACGTGGTGTCGCAAACCCACTGGGATCGCGAATGGTACCTGCCGTTCGAGGAGTTCCGCTTCCGGTTGGTGCGGCTGATGGATCGCGTGCTGCACCTGTTCGAGACGCAGCCGGAGTATCGCCACTTCGTGTGCGATGGGCAGACGATCCTGCTCGATGACTATCTGGCGATTCGTCCGGAGAAGGAGGAGGCCCTTCGCCAGCATGTCCAATCGGGACGACTGGTCATCGGCCCGTGGCATGTGCTGCCCGACGAGTTCCTCGTGAGCGGCGAGTCGCTGGTCCGGAATCTCCTGATGGCGCGTCGGGTGGCCCGGCGATTTGGCAAGCTGTCGGGAGCCGGGTATGTGCCGGACCCCTTTGGCCACGTGGCGCAGCTTCCGCAGATCCTGCGCGGATTCGGCATTGATACGTTCATTTTCCTGCGCGGCATGCCGCCGGCGGAGAAGTGGGGGACCGAATTCTTCTGGGAGGCGCCGGACAAGCGGAGCACGGTCCTGGCCATCTGGATGAAGAACATTTACTTCAATGCGTCGCTTCTCGGGTATGAGTCGGGGTGGGGGGACTCGGAGCGCATGACGCCGGGCTTCCGCATGGAGAAGGCGATGGAGCAGTTGCGCGGGCAGGTGGAGGACCTCGGCAAGTGGACGCGTCGAGGCACGATCCTGCTCAACAATGGATGCGACCACACGCTGCCGCAGTACGAGATCCCCGAGGTCATCGCGGCGGCCAACTCGCGGATCCCCGGGGCGACGTTCGTTCACTCCACCTACGATGCCTTTGCGGAGGAAGTGAAGAACCATCCTGGAGAGTTGCGCACGATGCGCGGCGTGGAACTGCGGAGCGGGCGGTACATCGTGGTCCTGCCGGGCGTGCTTTCGGCGCGCATGGTCCTCAAGCAATGGAATCGCCTGTGCGAGTCGCTGCTGGAGCGCTGGGCCGAGCCGTCGGTGGCTCTGATGCGGCACCTCGGCGGAGAGGACCATTCGGGATCGCTGGTCCAGGCGTGGCGGCTGCTGCTCGAGAATCATCCGCACGACAGCATCTGCGGATGCTCGGTGGACGCGGTGCACCGGGAGATGATCACGCGCTTCGAGAAGGTGGAGCAAATCGGGCGGACGCTGCTGGACTTTCACCTCGGGGAGTTCGAGTCGCGCATCGACACGCGCCATCCCGAGGCGGCGGGCGCCATCGTGTCGTGGAATCCGCTGTTCACGGCCCGGCGCGGGCCGCTCGCCTCGCGTCTTCAACTCCCCTCGGGGAAGCTGCCCGGGCACTTCCGCCTGGTCGATGCTTCGGGGCGAAACGTGCCGTGTCAAATGGCGTGGAGAGGGGACCACGAGGAAACGACCTATCTCTCCTTCAACAAGCCGATGCGGGAAGTGGAGGTGCTGCTCGACGCCGAACAGGCGGGATGGGGGCATCGCGTGTTTCATCTCATTCCGTGCGATGCGCAGAAGAAGGACAAGGGGCTCGATTGGTGCCGGAAGGCCTCGGGCAAGGGGATCGAGACGGATCACCTCAAGCTGAAGTTCCATCCGAATGGCAGCTTCGACCTGCTGGACAAGGCCTCGGGCGTGCGGCATCGCAACCTGATGGTCTTCGAGGACATGGAGGACGCGGGTGATGAGTACGATTGGTCGCATGCGCCGAAGGGGAAGCGGTTCACGACCCGAAAGGCCAAGGCGCGCATCGAATTGGTCGCTCGTGGTCCGGTCGCGGTGGAGTACGCGATCACGATTCCGTGGCGGCTTCCCGAGGGATTGACTTCCAGCCGCAAGCGTCGCTCGCGCGAAATGGTTGATGCGGACATCTCCATCCGGCTGCGTGTCCATCGCAAGAGCGCGCGCGTGGACGTGGCGCTGAGCTTTTGCAACTTGGCCCGTGACCATCGCCTGCGCGTGCTGTTCACGGGCCCCTCCCATGTCGGGGAATCCGTGGCCGATGGTCACTTCGCAACGCTCCGTCGTCCCATCGACGTGGAAACCACCCCGCAGCATGATGGGCAGGAGCCGGCCACGCATCACATGCGGCACTGGGTGGCGTTGCACGATGGAGAGAAGGGCTTGGCGGTGCTGAACGGCCGCCTGACGGAGTATGAGATCGTGAAGGAGCCGGGCGGCGCGCGGCAGATCGCGGTGACGCTGCTGCGGAGCGTGGGGTGGTTGTCGCGCAAGGATTTGCTGACGCGGCCAAACTTCGCCGGGCCCATGATTGAGACGCCCGAGGCGCAGGGGCCAGTCTTCCACGATACCGGGTTTGCACTTCTCCCGCTCTCGGGCAAGGCTCCGGAGAACCAGATCATTCCCGAGGCGGAATCATTCGCCGTGCCGGTGATGCTGCGCTGGACCGGTTGCCACGAGGGCGCTCTTCCCGCCGACCATTCGTGGGTGACGGTCGGTCCCGATCATCTGGTGGGAAGTGCGTGGAAACCGGCGGAGGAGGGCTCCGGCTCGGTGCTGCGGTTTGCCAACACGACGGACAAGGCCGCCAAGGCGACGATCCGCCTCGCGGAACCGCTGGCGATCGAGGGGGCGTGCGACCTGAAGGAGGAGAGGATCGGGGAGGGCGCAACCTCGTGGGGCGAGCGGGGCGGCGAGGCCAACGTGGATGCTTATCGGATAGAGTCGATCCGAATAGGTGGGGCCAGCCCCTGGACCCGGTGAACCGGGGCCAAATGACTGGGGAAAGTGTGTATATCTAGGCGCCTCGTCGGGAGAATTCGGGGAGCGGATCGGGGAAGCGGGGACGGGCGCGCGGATGTCGGGAAATCGAAGGGCTGGTCCGGGATCGGGTGCGGTCCAAAGGTGCTTGACAAGTCAAGGGGTGTGCATACTCATTGAGGAAGGTTGGTCAAGTGTTTGGCCGGATTTGACGGAGGGTGCGGCGACCGGGTGACGGGGTGAACGAGCGTCCTTGCACGGCGGCTTTGTTTCGCCATTTCACACCAGCCACGTGCCTCGGAAATCCGGCCGGGCAATGAACACTCCGGATCGTGCATGCGAGGTTGGCATCGAAGGAAAGTTCCGATTCCACGACAAGGCGAGACGAAATCCCATGGCAAAACAGTCACTTCTCTGGATGCGGGTGTTGGGGGCGATGGTGCTCCTACTGGTGGTTGCGGGAAATGCCCGGGCCAATATCTGGCTCGATGAGGACTTCGAGGGTGCAACGGCCTTTGAGCAGCGCGATGGCGCCGTGGCGGGGCAGAACGGTTGGGACACGCATAGCACGAACTTCCTCCTCGATCCCGTCACCCTCAGCTCCGGGTACGCGCAGAGCGGAACGGTGAGCGGGACGAAGTCCTTCCTCGGGCTGAAGAGCTATCACCTGACCCCGTCGCAGAGCCTGAAGGTGGGGCCGGAGTACCAGGACGCGCAGAATGGAAACTTCCAAATCTTCCAGTTCGCGATCAACGTGGACCCGATCCCCACGGAAGGCACGGTGGCCACGTTCCGGTGGGATCACGACATGGGGTCGTTTGATGCGGAACCCGATCATTCCTTCTACGTGCGGCTGGAATCAACGGGTTCGGCGGTGAACATCATCGGCGGCGAGGACCTCGCGAATGAGACGCCGGTCGAGGGAAGCCTCGGAACGCTGACGATGTCGGAATCGTGGGCATTCATCACGGTGCTGGTCCAGAAGGACAACGCCGCGACGCCGGACAGCCGTTTTCCAACCCTTGGCGCGGTCGCGCAGGGGGCGCATTTCTTCAATTCGAGCCTGACGCCCGCCTTTTCGACCCCGTTCCTGAATCCGGAGCCGGGTGCTTACGCCGGTCGCGGATGGTCCTTCTCTGTCGAGAGTGGCGCGATCTTCCTGGATGAGATGTACTGGGACGGTGGTTTGGACGACGACGCGGCGACCTCGCAATTCAAGCCGTTCGACCTCGGAGCCGTGGCGCCTCCCTCGGCGAGCGACTCGCTGTACATCGACTGAGGAGCGCCAACAAGCGGGCGGGCGGTGCCTTTTGCGCATTGCCCGCCCGGCGATCCCGCCGAAGCCACCAACCCTGATCGCAGGAGTTTCCCCTTCCAATGTCCGTTTCCCCCCGTGTTCGCGGTTTCACCTTGATCGAGTTGTTGATTGTCGTCGCGATCATCGCCATTTTGGCGGCCATCGCGGTGCCGAATTTCCTGGAGGCGCAGACGCGGTCCAAGGTCTCGCGCGCCATGACGGACATGCGGACCATCGCGGTCGGGTTGGAATCGTATCGCGTGGATTCGAATCATTACCCGCCAGACCGGACGTGGTGGCAATCGGGCCTGGCGCCGTACAATGACGGCGACCTGGCGCTGACGCGGCTGACCACCCCGGTTTCGTACCTGTCCTCGGTGCCGGCCAACGTGTTCCCGAATGAAACGGACAATCGCATGAACGCGCCGCAGTACCGCTACTTCGCGGAGCAATGGCTGCAAAATCGCCTCGAGGCGTTTCCAAACAATCCCCTCTACGCGAAGTCGACACCCTACATCTGGTCCCTGGCCAGTTCGGGGCCGGACCGGATCTCGAACCTGGGCGAGTACCTCGTCTTTGGGCATGAGACGTTCGATGCGAAGTTTCCCAATTTTCTTCCGGCGCTGAATGCGGGGCCGACCGCGATCTACGATGCGACGAACGGGACGGTGAGCGCCGGGGACATCGTGCTCGTGGGGCCCGGCGGCGGATTCAACTGAGTTTCCAATTCAAAGTGGAGAAGCATTGCATGATCACGGCCGAGCAGGTGACGCATTATCGGGAGCAGGGGTATCTCTTCCTGCCGGGAATCCTGGATGCCGCATTTGTCGAGGAGCTGCGCAACGAGGCCGAGGCGGCGCTTGATCGCATGCAGCAAGGCAGCCTGGTGACGGACCGCCTGTGGACGGGTTCGTGGATCAGCGAGGAAGAGCGCCGCAACCAGCGCATGGATGCGATCCACGACATGCAGTTCCATGCGGCGGTGTTCACGCGCCTTCTTCAGCATCCGCCCCTGCTTGAGGCGTTCAAGGCGCTGATTGGGCCCAACGTGCAGTTGCATCACACGAAGCTGCTGGCCAAGCCGCCCAAGAAGGGTGGTGGGTTTCCGATGCACCAGGACTGGCCGTACTTCCCGCACGAGCGGCACTCGATGATGGCGGTCAGCGTCTATCTTGACCCGGCGGACGACGAGAACGGGTGCATCCGGGTGATCCCCGGGTCACACAAGCTGGGGCCGCTGCCCTGCGACCCGGGCGGACTCTACTTGCCTCCGGGGCAGTACCCGCTGGAGAAGAGCGTCTCGTGCCCGGCGGGAGCGGGGGATGCGTTGTTCTTCAACTATCTGACCATCCACGGATCCGCGCCGAACACGAGCGGGCGCCCGCGTCGCAACATCCTGATCCAGGTGCGCGATCCGCGGGATCGTCCGCGCGAGATGTGCATCTCCTCGGTCGGACGATCCC
>CAYTRP010000039.1:6480-14084 GCA_964440195.1 uncultured Candidatus Sumerlaeota bacterium | reverse complement strand
ATTGGCCGATCAAAACCCGGGGCCGATCAAAACCGGCAGGTGGCAAATAGACGTTTTATGTGGAAACCGCATAACCCGCCCATGACAGCCCTTTTTCGCCCCGTTTCGTGCGGGATGGCTCCTCGCCCAACAGGCACGAGAACCAACCAACCCGCACAAACAATGATCCCGGGAAAGACAAGCCGGCAGCTCCGCAGCAACGAAGAGATCGCGCTCTTGGGAACGTCCTGCACTGTCGCCGGGTTCATCCAAGGATGCGCCCGGCGACATGGGATCAGTCAACGGTGGGCCTGATCGTCGTCAGATGCTCCGGATCCTCGCGATGGAGGATATCCTCGTCCCGCCGGTGCCAGACGCGATAGAGCGCCGGGAGAACCAACAGGGTGAGGAATGTCGCCGAAATCAACCCGCCGATGACAACGGTGGCCAGGGGGCGCTGGACCTCCGCCCCCGCGGAGGTGGACAACGCCATCGGCACGAAGCCCAGACTCGCCACGAGTGCCGTCATCAGCACCGGCCGGAGCCTCGTCATGGCCCCCTTGCGGATGGCCTCGTCGATCGTCATCCCGCCCGCCCGAAGCTGGTTGATGTAGCTCACCATCACCAGGCCGTTCAGCACGGCCACTCCCGACAAGGCGATGAACCCGCATGCGGCGGAGATGCTGAACTCGATGTCGCGAAGGTACAGCGCGACGATCCCGCCCGTCAGGCCGAGGGGAACGCCCGTGAAGACCAGCAGCGCGTAGCGAGTGGAGTTGAATGTCGCGAACAGGAGCAGGAAGATAAGGAAGAAGCAAATCGGCACGACCACCGCCAACCGCTGGCGGGCACGGATCAGGTTCTCGAATGCCCCTCCGTAGTCCACCCACGAGCCGGGAGAAAGAGTCACTTCCTCGCGCACCCGCCTTTGGACCTCGTCGACAAATCCGCCAAGGTCGCGCCCGCGCACGTTGGCGGAGACGGTGACGCGGCGCCTGCCGTTCTCGCGGCTGACCTGGTTTGCCCCTTCGCTGACCGAGATCGTCGCGATGGAGCCGAGCGTGATGAACGGAGCCGGCGACGAGGAGAACAAGGCCGAACCGGGCGAGGCAAGCCGCGCCCCATCATCCCCCACCCCCGGGGGAAGGGGAATCGGCAACTCCTCAAGCTTCGCTATGTCCACCCTGATCCGCTCGGGCATGCGCACCAACAACGGAAAGCGACGGTCGCCCTCGAAGACGAGCCCCGCCTCGCTGCCGCCAATGGCGATCGCGATGACCTCCTGCACGTCCGTCGTCGAGAGACCAAGCCGGGCGATCGCCTCCCGGTCGATCTCGATGTCCATGACCGGCAGGCCGGTGGTCTGCTCGACCTTCACATCCACGGCGCCGGGAACCTCGCGTACCACCTCGGCGATTTCGTTGGCGGTCGCCACCATGCCCTCGAAGTCGTCGCCAAAGACCTTGATGGCGAGGTCGCCGCGCACACCCGAAAGCAGCTCGTTGAATCGAAGCTGGATCGGCTGGCTGTTCTCATAGACTTGCCCGGGAAGGTGCGCGGTCGCCGCCGCGATCTTCTGGAAGAGTTGCTCGCGCGTCATCTTCGGATCCGGCCACGTTGAGCGGTCGGTTAGGATGACAAATCCATCGGAGATGTTGGGCGGCATGGGATCGAATGCCACCTCGGTCGTGCCCGTCTTGGAAAAGATCAACTCGACCTCGGGGAGATCGGCGATCGCCTTCTCGACTTCCAACTGCAAGGCCATCGACTGGCCAAGGCTGGTGCTCGGAATCCGCAGTGCCTGCACCGCGACGTTCCCCTCGTCCAGCGTCGGGATGAACGCCATGCCCAGTTGCCCGGCCAGGACGAGCGACCCGGCGAACGCGGCCACCGCCCCGCCAATCACCAGCAACCGCTGCCGCAGGGCGAACTCCAGCACCGGTGCATAGATCGACTTGGAGATCCGCACCAGCCAGTTCTCCTCCTCGCGCACCTTGCCGGTCATGAAGACCGCAATCGCGGCGGGCACGAACGTCAGCGAGAGCACGAGCGCCGCCGTCAATGCAAAGATCACCGTCAACGCCATCGGGTGGAACATCTTCCCCTCAACCCCCGTCAGCGCCAGGATCGGCACGTACACCGTGATGATGATGGCCTCGCCAAACATGGTCGCCTGTCGCACTTCCATCGTCGCATGGTACACGGTCTGCAGCCGCTCGCGAAGGCTAAGCCCGCGACCCAGGCGCTTCTGCGCCTCCGCCAGGTGCCGGATGCAGTTCTCGACAATGATGACCGACGCATCGACAATGATGCCGAAGTCGATCGCCCCCAGGCTCATCAGGTTGCCGCTGATCCCCGCCTGCACCATCCCCGTCGCCGCCATCAACATCGAAAGCGGGATGACGAGCGCCGTGATGATGGCCGCACGCACGTTCCCCAGCATCAGGAAAAGCACGGCAATGACCAGCACGGCGCCCTCGATGAGGTTCTTGGCCACCGTGTGGATCGTCGCGTCGACCAGCTCGGATCGGTTGATCACCGTTCGCGCGACAATCCCCTCGGGCAGGCTGCGGCGGACATCCTCCATCTTCGAATCCACGGCGATGGCCACCGTGCGGCTGTTCTCCCCGGGGATCATCATCGTGGTCCCAATCACGACCTCGTGGCCGTTCTCGCTGGCCGCGCCCGTGCGAAGCTCCTCCCCGATCAGAACGTCCGCAACGTCGCGGATGAAGATCGGTGTCCCCCCATGGCTGCCGATCCAGATGGAACCGATCTCTTCCATGCTGGAGACCCGGCTGTCCGTCTTGACGATATACTGGTTTCCCTTATGCTCGATGAAGCCCGCGCCGGCGCTTGAGTTGTTCCCCTCCAGCGCCCTCATCACATCGTGAAAGGTGAGGTTGTGACGCATGAGAAGCACGGGATCGGGCTGCACGTGGTACTGCTTCTGGTAGCCGCCAATCACGTCCACGCTCGCAATGCCATCCACGAGAACCAACTGCGGTACCACGACCCACTCCATGAGGGCGCGCAGATACGCCATCTTCTCCAGTTGGGTCCGGAGGATGGAGCCCTCCGGCGTCGTGAAGGGAGCCTCCTCGTCCTCAAACTCGAGAACGAAGGTATAGACCTCCCCCAAGCCTGTCGTGAGCGGGCCCATCCGGGGATTCGCACCCGGGGGAAGTTCCTGGCCGACCGCTCCCAACCGCTCCGCCACCTGCTGGCGGGCCCAGTAGATGTCCACGTCCTCCCCGAAGACGGCCGTCACCTGCGAGAAGCCGTTTCGCGAGAGCGACCGCGTGTGATCCAGCCCCACAATGCCCGCAAGCGCCGTCTCCACCGGGAACGTCACCAGAGTCTCGATCTCCGTGGGACCCAGCGATGGCGACAGCGTGTTGATCTGCACCTGGTTGTTCGTGATGTCCGGCACGGCATCGATGGGCAGGCGCTGGAGCGCGGACAGCCCCAACACCCCCACGCCAATCGTCAGCAACAGGACGAGGAAGCGATGTTGGATCGAGAAGCGCAGGATCAATTGGAACAGGTTCGGCCCGCGCTTGTCAAAGATGTTCTCGCCGAGGGGTTCAGTGGGCGTGGCCATGTTCCGCGCCCTCCTTCCCAAGTTCCGCCTTCAGGATGAACGTGTTCGTGGCGACGTAGCGCTCGCCCTCCTCCAAACCCGAGAGCACGGGCACCCAGCGCCCCACGCGCGCGCCAACCCTTACGGGCCGCATCGCAAAGGTATTTGCCTCGCCGGGCACCGGAACGAACACCGCGGGGCCGCCCTCGATGTCCTGGATCGCCTCCTCGGGCACCGCGACAACCGCGAGGGCGGACCGCCCCGACACCGGCACAAGGGCGAGTTCCGCCGTCCCAAACATCCCGGGCATGAGCAACCGGTTCGCCGCGACCGGGTTGGCGGCCACGCCATCGTCCTCATGCGCGTGGTCATGATCGTGACCGGCATGAGCGTGATCCGAGTGGTCGTGCCCGCCGTCGTCGCCCGAGTGGTCATGACCAGAGTGGTCGTCATGATCGTGCGATTCATGATCGTCGGGCTCCTCCACATGGTCGTGATCCTCGTGGCCAGACGCAGCAGCAACGGGCATCGCGATGCGCACGGAAGCAGTCCGGGTTCTCGCGTCAAGATGCGGCGCGAGGTAGGAAACCACTCCCTCGAAGGCGGGGTCGCCAAATGCGCCCAGGGTGACGCGGGCTGGCGTCCCGGCAAGGACACGACCCGCATGACGTTCCGGCACGTCGGCCAGTACCCACAATTCGTCCATGTTGGCCAACACCATCAGCGGGCCACTGTCGGGAGAAACCACCTCGCCGGGCGTCACCTCGCGCTGGATGACCCGGCCCGTTATGGGTGCCCGGATCTCGTACTCGGTCGTCACCTCGCCCGTTTCCAGCAACGAGGCGCAGTCCTCGTGCCGGTATCCGTGGATGTGGAGCTGGTTTTCCGCCGCCAGGCGAGCGGACTCGGCAACCCTCAGCTCCGCCTCGGCAAGCCGGACATTGGCCTGCGCCTCGCGCAACGCCCCCTCCCTCTCAAGGTAATCCGTTATCGAGATGCTGTTGGATTCGCGCAGCTTCCCCGCCCGCTCCAGCGCGGTCTCGGCGACCTCCACAAATGTCTCCGCCGCATCCACGCGGGCGCGCGCCGCATCCACCACCGAGGTGCCTTGAATCAATGCGCTTTGCGCGGCCCCCAACTCGGGGCTGTTGAGAACCATGAGGAGATCGCCCTCGCGCATCTCGTCGCCCTCGCGCGCGAGGATCCGCGCAACGCGCCCCTGCACCTGGGTCCCGATGTGCGCCATCGCCTCGGCGTTGTACTCCACACGGGCGGGAGCGGTGATCGTGTCCGCGAGCACCCGTCGTTCGGCCAACTGCGTCGTGATATTGAAGAGCTTGATCGCCTCCCCGGAAAGGGTCACCTCGTCCGAATGCTCATCATGCTCGTCATCCCCGTGGTCGTGATCGTCGTGACCTTTCTCTCCCCGGACATGTGCCGCTTCCCCGGGTCCATGATCCTCATGTCCCGCGTGACTGTGCCCCGCGTGATTGTGTCCGGCGTGATCATCTTGCGCGTATGCCGGCACGGGCCCCGCCAGGAGTGCCCCCGCCAGAAACAGGACCATTGGCCCTTCAAGTGGTTTCCTCATCATGCACTCTCTCCAAAGAACGGTGGTTGTGTTGGTGAAACGGAAAGGGGTCATGGCGCACCCTCCATCCGGAAGACCGGTACCTGCCCGGGCATGACCGCCTTCATGGCGGCTTGGGCGCGAGCAATCGCCGCCTCGGCTTCAATCAGGTCGAGCGCCGACTCGCGCTCCGATTGAAGGGCCCCGAGGACAAGAAGCGTGTCGAGTTCGCCGGCCTCGGCCATCCGCCGGACCTGGTTGATCTGCTCATTCGCAAGCGGAACGACGAGCGAGCGCAGGATCTCCGCACGCCCAAGGGCGACCTCCAGGTCGTGTCTCGCCCTCGCATGAGCAGAAAGACTCTCCTGCACGGCTTGCTCCCAATCCGCGCGAGCCGCGTTTCGGGCGGCCTCGGCCACCGCAATTCCCTGACGGTTGGCGTTCAGGATCGGAATCGGCACGGAGAAACCGACACCCAACCGATTTGTCCCATCCTCGTAGCCAAACATCGGACCGAGGGAGAGGTCGGGGTACTGCTTCCGGACCTCCAGCCGCAGGCTCTCCTCGGCGGCCTCGAACCGGAGAGCGGACAGAATCACGGCGGGGGAGCGCGAATAAACCGACCCATCCGGCACGACCGCCTCCCCGGGATTGATGGGCGTGCCGGAAATGGCAAGCGGCACGTCAGCCGTCGGCAAGAGGCCAATCAGGGACAGGATCGCCAGGCGCGAACGGATCATTCCCGCCCGAAGATCCTCCAGATCGAGGCGCAACCGCGCCTCCGCGAGCCGGAACGCCGACGCCTCCGCCGTGACGATCTCTCCCAGTTCCTCGCGACGATTGGTTATCGCGACAAGCTCCACGAGCCGCCGGAGCAGGTCCTCGCCTGTGGTCAGGGAGCGCGTGGCCGCCTCCCAATCCGCCCACGCGCCACGAAGATCGTGCAGCACGGCCTGCTCCTCCGCCCAGGCACCGGCCAGCGCGGCGCGGGCTTCCGCCGTTGCCTGTGCCTTGGCAACCGCCAGTCGCCCGGAAACGGGAATCGTGAAGGAAAGCGATGCGCCCAGAAGCCAGGGCTCGTCAACATCCTCGAGCACGCGAAGCGCATCCGCGCCAACCTCCGGGTCATCCCACAAGCCGGCATAACGCGCCGATGCCTCCGGAATCAGCGCGGCCACTCGAACCGCCCGAAGGCGTGGGTTCAGGTACAGGGCCAGAAGCTCGGCCTCGTCCAGCGAAAGGCCGTCCGACACATCGTAATCCACCGACCCCAGCGCATCGACGACACCGGGGGCCCCGGGGCGACGGGCCTCCAGCACGTGCTGAAAATCATCGGCGGCAAGCGGTCTTCGATCGTAACGGGCGCATCCAGCCGCCAGAATCAATCCCACCCCGGCAATCGCGCACGGAATGGAACGCGGCAGAACCGCCCCACAAAGGGGGAAACGCATGGGAATACCTCGTCTGATGTGGTGTGGACACGCCCTGTGTCACGAGGGCGCGCCGGGCGGAAGACACACGTCTCCCGCCGGGTCACTCAGGCGAGGTGCTTGGGAGGATGAAAGACGCCCAAAGGCGTGGTGTCTGAAACAAAGCCACCCGGGTCGCTTGCGAAAACCACGATCGCGAGCGCGCAACGGCGGGACACCGATTGTCCGTCCGGAAGATTCGGAGGATGGTGGCAGCAGCACTTGCAGGAATCGAATTGCTCGACCGCGTCGGCCCCGTGGTCGCCATTCGCGCAATGCCCGTGCATCGCGCCGGTCGCCAGAAACAACATCAGCGCCGCCAGAATCATCGTGGCGGCGCCGCGAAGGCGAATGGCAAGCTGCTGGAGGAACATCATTGTGGCCAAGTTGCACCGGACGAGGCGTTGGCCGCCATGAAACGGCGGCACAGGGTGGGCGGCACATGACGCGGCCTTCCCGGCCCTGTCAAGGCCCAACGCCACCTCAACCCACCCACGTCACCAAGCCCCAGATCCACAACCCGCTGAATCCGAGCGTCGCGAGCGTCACGGGAACACCCACCTTGAGGTGATCGACAAAGGACACTTTCAGCCCGAGGCGCGAGGACTGCTCCACCACGATCAGCCCCGACCAGCACCGCACGATGCCCGTCGTGGAGATGCCTGTCATGGTTGGGCGTCTCTTGGATCAATCGGAGGAATTGCGAAGATAATCGCCGATCTCGCGCATCAAGGCAACCTGGGCCGAGATGAGCCCCGCCAGCAAGCCGTCCTCGTACGCGAACTCCGGCCGCGAGCTGACCTGCGGAAAACTGTGCGGATCCCGCAGGTCGTCCTCGCTCAGGTTCGGCTGGATGCGCTGCGCGATGCGCGTGGCGCGCTCGCGTTGCTGGACAATCATCTCCTCCATGAGCCGCTCAAGTCGATCGACCAGCCCCACCACCGGACGACGGTCCCCGGAAGAGCCACCACCGCTCATCGGTTACTTCTTCTTCGAGCGCGCC
>CAYTRP010000039.1:0-6470 GCA_964440195.1 uncultured Candidatus Sumerlaeota bacterium | reverse complement strand
GGCCGGGATGCGGACCTGCAAGGTGCGCTCGCGCCGAACCTGTCCCTGGCCGTGGCAGTCCTGGCAGGGGGCGAGCACCATCTGGCCTGAACCGCCGCATCGCGGACAGGGTTTCCGGCCCGACGTGGTGCTCGATGCCCTCGGCATCCTCCTCGGCCGCCTTCTGGGGAACACCCAGCGCGCGCAGGAACCCGAACACGGTCTCGTGGCGCGCGCGCGCCTCGCTCGCCAGCCGCTGGCCCTTGTCGGTCAGCGCCACCGCGCGATAGCGCTCCGCCGTCACCAGCCCCAGGGACTTCAGCCGGTTGATCGTCTTGTGCACCGTCACATGGCTGACGCCAAGCCGCTCGGCGATGTCGCTCTTGTGCGCCGCGCCGATCTCGGTGGCCAGGTTGCTGATCAGCTCCACGTAGTCCTCGGCATTTTCCGAGGCGTGGTCGCGACGCTGCCGGGCCGCCGGCGCCGCTTTGCGGGAGGATGCTTTTGCCATGATTCCAATACTCCACGAAAGTTTGACAGAGACATCAGACTTTCTAAATCCTCTGTCCGATCACCATAATGTTCCCCCGCCCCTTGCCCGCGTCAACCGATTTGGGGCCATCAAGGCCATCCTTTCGCAGGATTTCCCGTGACCCGCAACCCAACCCCTCCCACCATCCCCGCCAACGGTCCAAGCCAAGGAGCGCACCCCCCATGCCACCCGCAAAAAAAACGCCCGCCAACGCGCAGGCCGCGCCTCGCAAGGCAACCGCAAGGCGCATCACCGCCGAGACCTCCATCAATGCCTCCATCGACCTTGATGGCGACGGAACCTTCGGCGGAGAGACGGGCATTCCCTTCTTCGACCACATGCTCACCCTCCTTACACGCCATGCCGCCCTCTCCCTCGAGGTGAAGGCCAAGGGCGACATCGCCGTCGATTGCCACCACACGGTCGAGGACGTCGGCCTTCTCTTTGGCCGTCTCCTCGCCGAAGCCGCCGGGAACAAGGCCGGCATTCGCCGCTATGGCCACGCCGTCATCCCCATGGAGGAGGCCCTGTGCGAGACCACGCTCGACTTCTGCGGGCGCCCCTACCTCTTCTTCAGCGCCGAGTTCGGTCGCGACCTCATCGAGAACTACGCCACCGAGTGCACCGAGGACTTCTTCCGCGCCGTCGCCAACACTGCCGGCCTGACCCTGCACATCGAATGCCGCCGCGGCCGCAACGCCCACCACATCGTCGAGGGCATCTTCAAGTCCTTCGCCCGAGCCCTGCGCCAATCCGTCTCCCGCGACGACCGCCTGACCGGGGTGCCGAGCACGAAGGGAATGTTGTAAAGACGTTCCACGTTCTTCGTTCCTCGTTCTTCGTTGGGGTGGGATGAGGGTGAACGGTTTAGGTCGTGCGGCTCGTGGTGGCGGATTACAAGTCGGTGGCGAGAACGTTCATGGCTACGATCACGCGATTCGAAGATCTGGATTGCTGGAAGAAGGCGAGGGAGTTGACTCGGGAGATCTACCGGGTGAGTTCAGTGGAGGGTTTCGCAAAGGATTTCGGTTTGAAGGATCAAATCCGCCGGGCTGCCGTTTCCATCATGTCGAACATCGCCGAAGGCTTTGATCGCGGTGGGAACCAAGGAATTTCTTCAGTTCCTGTGGATTGCGAAAGGCTCCGTCGCCGAGGTGCGATGCCAACTTTACGTCGCGCTGGATGCGGGCCATCTGCAACAAGGGGAGTTCAACGCCTTGAATGCGCGAACGAACGATCTCAGCATGGTTATTGCCGGTTTGGTCCGCTATCTGGAGAACTCGAGACGCAAGGGCCGCAAATTTGACGAGGCGTGACAATGCACAGGCCACCCGGCAGGGTCCCCGCATGGGAGAAGTGGGTCTTTGACTAGAGAGGAAATCGGCCACAGCCCCACCCACTCAACGAGGAACGAGGAACGCGGAACCCGGAACGAAGCTCGTCCTCCCACCTGGCCTATCCTGCGCGCCATCCTCCTCCTCGGCACTCCCGCCGTCCTGGAGAACATCATCGGCTCGATGATGCACCTGGTCGATGCGATCATGCTCGCCCAGCTCGAGAACAACATCGTCTACATCGCCGCCACGATGCTCACCTCCGTCTGGTTCTGGCGCCTTGCGGCCACCACGGGGTGCCTGCAGGCGGGCTTCGGGGCCTATGTGTCGCGCCGGTGGGGCGAGCAAAAGCCGCGCGCCGCGGGCCTCGCCCTCGCCCATGCGCTGATGTTCAGCGTCACCGTGGGCCTTGGCGCGGCGATGCTCCTGTTTGTCCTCGCGCCCCACATGATGCGCCTCCTGACCACCGATCCCGCCGTGGCCGGTGCCGCCACCAGCTACTTTCGCATCATGATGTTCGCCTTTCCGCTGCGCATCTCCATCATCGTCGTCGCGGCGTGCCTGCGCGCCGCCGGCGACACGCGCACGCCGCTGGCCATCATGTCCTTCGTCCTCCTGCTCAACATCTTCTTCAACTGGGTCCTGATCTACGGCAACCTCGGCTTTCCGCGCCTCGAAATGGACGGGGCCGCCATCGGCTCCGCCCTCGCCTGGTTCATCGGCTTCGCGCTGCTCGTCGTCATGCTCTTCAGGGGCGTGCGTCCGCGGCGCCTGATCCCCGCGAATGCACGCCCCGACGCCGGGGGGTTGCTCGCATCCGCCGAGATCCAAAAGCCCGTCCTGCCGCCGCCCGACGCGCTGTTCCGCCTCAACCCGCCCGGCATGCGCCTCTGGATGCCGCGCATCACGCCCACGGTCCTGCGCGTCTCGATGCCCGCCCTCGGCGAGGAGATCCTCTACTCGGCGGGCTTCATCACCTTCATCGGCATGGTCGGCCAGTTGGGGACCGACGTGCTGGCCGCTCACGGCGCCGTCGTGCGCCTCGAAGCCTTCAGCTTCACCGCCGGATGGGGCATCGCCGTGGCCACCGCCGCGATGGTCGGCCAGGCCCTCGGCGCGCGCAATCTCCCCCTGGCAAGGCGATTCTTCTCCCTCAACACCACCGTCGCCATGGTCGTCATGGGCCTGGCGGCCTACATCTTCGTCCTCATGCCCGAGCAACTCCTCGGCCTCTTCCGCCTCGATGACAAGGTCATGTCCATCGGCGTCACGCTGATGATGATCCTCGCCATGCAGCAATCCTTCATGGGAGCGTCCATGGCACTGGGCGCGGGCCTGCGCGGCGCGGGCTACACCATTGCCCCGCTCCTGACCCTGTTCGGCGGCATGCTGCTCATGCGCCTGGGACTCGGCTACTGGCTCGCGTGGCCCATGGGCCTCGGCATCGAGGGCATCTACTGGGCCACCAATGCCGACTGGCTTGTGCGCATGATCGTGTTGTTATACTTCGTCCGGTTGGGAAAATGGGAGAGGGTGAAAGTTTGATTCGTTCTACGTTCTTCGTTCAAGGTTCCGCGTTCTGCGCGGGATGCCAAAGAGTCCCGTTCGATCATCACCCAGCAAAACCCGCAAAACATACAGCACAGAACGTAGAACGAAGAACGAAGAACGCGGAACGTCCCTATCCCGCTTCCGTGTGCGCCTTGCGCCCGAAATCCCGGGGAATCCCCAGGAACGGAATCAGCGCCATGCCGGGGACGCTGATGATGGTCGCGATGATGAAGAACCAGATGTAGCCGGTGATCTCTTGCAGGAAGCCGCTCCACATGCCGGGAATCATCATGCCCAGCGCCATGAAGCCGGTGCACAGCGCGAAGTGCGATGTCTTGAAATCACCCCGCGCCATGTAGAGCATGTATACCATGAAGGCAGTGAAGCCGAAGCCATAGCCGAGTTGCTCCAGGCCGACCATGGTCGTGATGAAGAGGAAATTGTCCGGCTGCGTCGCCGCCAGATAGACGTAAAGCAGGGTCGGGACGTTCATGAGCAAGGCCATGGGCCAGATCACCGCCTTGAGGCCATAGACCGCCACGGTGACGCCGCCGACGATCCCGCCGATCGTCAGGCAAAGCATCCCCACGGTCCCATAAGACAGGCCGACCTGGGTAATGGTCAGGAAGAGGCCACCCTTCCCCGGTTCGTCGAGCAGGAACGGCTGGCCGAGCTTGACGACGTGCGCTTCCCCCAAGCGGTAAAGCAGCAGAAAGGCAATGCCGACGCCGATGCCCGGCTTGTTGAAGAACGACGAGAACGTTTCCATGAAGCCGATTTCGCTGCGGTCCGAAAGCTCGGTGTAGAACTTCGTCAGCGGTTCGCGCGTCCCCTGCCACCAAAGGACCGAGAAGGCGATCAAGCCCAGGATGACAAATCGCGTGGACGCGAATATGAAGTCGAAGACCTTTTCGCTCAGTCCCGACAACTCCACGTTCAGCGCCGCCGCCAAGGGCACGCGGCCAGACCCCATCGCCGTGAAAAGGAAAATGCAGGCTCCAACAGGGAGGATGACCGCCACGAACAACCAAAACGCCGGGCGGTAAAACGGCGGGCGATTCGTCGTGTCCGTGATGTCGCTCGTGGGATGGGGCAGGATATACGAGTGCCACAGGAACAACCCCACGAAGAAGACGCCAAGTCCCACGAACACGACCGCCCAACTCAGCGTGATGTTTCCAGCTGTCATCTCGAAGTGGCGTCCCACCGTGCCGGGGATGAGGCTGCGGGCCTCGAAGACCACCGTCTGCGGCTGGTCCCAGTTTTGCCCCGTGAACACCAGCAGCTCGCCGGACTTGATGCTGAGGGCGCCGTCGCCGCGCACGGCGTCGGTTCGCACGGCAACCTCGCGCCCCGCCACGGGCGCCTCGCTCAACCGCACCAGGAGTTCACCGGTTTCTCCCGGCTCCAACACCACGCGCGCCTGCTCCACAATGATGCTCATCCCCTCGCCCGTGCGCTGGTCGGGGAGGATCGCGCGGGAAATCGCGTTGAGCCGGTCGAACAATGTCTGGGGGGCCGAGGCAATCGCCGCGTCGATATCCTCGTCGGTCAGGACCTCGCCCGGCGCCTGCGCCACCACGGTGATCGGCACCGGGGTGGGACCCGTGGTTCCCTGTATGGTGCCCACCACGATGGGAAGTATCCCCATCGCCGTCAGGGCCGCGAGGCGGTAGAACGTGCTCCGAATGCCCACGAAGAACGCCTGTTGCCGCTCGTTCAACGCCAGCATGTAAAAGCCGTCGCACGCCAGATCGTGCGTCGAACTCGAAATCGCCACCACCCACAACAACATCAGCGACATCGCAAAGAACATCGGCATGTTGTCCATCAGCGGAAACGTGCCGGGCACCAGCAACGTCAGCGCCGTCGCCGCCAGCGCGATGCCAAGGAACAACTGCATCAGGATCGTCCAGCCGCGTTTGCTCCCGTAACGGTCAACCAACGGGGCCCACAGCGGCTTTGCCGTCCACGGAATGTACAGCGCGCTCGTCCAAAGCGCCACCTGCGCGTTGGGCATCCCCATGCTCTTGTACATGAGGACCGAGGTGGTCATGGCGATGGTGAAGGGAATGCCCTCCGCCAGATACGCGGTGGGCACCCACGCCCACGGGGAAACGCGACGCCCACGGGAATCGGGCTCTCCAACGATGAAATCCTTGTCGGCCACGGGGGTCTCCCTGTTCAATGTGAGGGAAGCGTTTTAGCCCCGGCGTCGCGGGGCAAATAAAGATCCACCTCCAACCCGCCCGAAAGGACATCTCCCGCCATGATCGCCTGGCTCGCCTCCGCCGCCTGGACCGGCCTGTTCCTCGTCCTGTGGACCCTCCTCGCGGCCCTGTTGGTCGCGCTCCTGTCGCGGCGCTTCGAGTGGTCGATCCGCGCGCCCGTGCTCGACCTCTGGATAGCCCTCCTCATCTGGCTCCCATGGGTGGTTTCCCTCCGGTTCGCGGGCTCTGCCGGCCTCGCCGGGTGTCTCGTCGGCCAGTTCATCGCCATGCAGGTCTTCGTCACCTTGCACACGCGTGCGAGTGGCCATCCCGGTGGCCGGATCCGCCGCACCCTCGACCGCATCGTCGGCCCCGCCAGCAATCACTTCGGCCTGTGGGCCACGCTCCCCGCCCTCCCCATCTTCCTCGGCATTCGCGTCGGCCAGGTCTTCTTCTACCCGCCCCTCGTCTGGGTGCTCCGCTTCCCGCGCTACAAGCATGGCGAGTGGATCAACGTCAGCCGCCAAAAGGTCCGCGGCCTCGTCGGCCACGACCTCCTGTGGTGCCTCTACTGCGATTGGATGACGGGCGTGTATTCCCTCGGCGCGGAGATGTTGCGCAACGTCGAATCCTTCTGGTGCCCGATCCGCTTCTACGATGGGAAGAAGTGCGAGAATTGCCGCATCGACTTTCCCGACATCGATGCCTGGGCGCGCAAGGACGAGAACATGGACGACGTCGCCAAGCTGCTTCTCCAACAGTATCCACCCGACGACCCGGGGCCGCGCGGATGGTGGAAGGGCAAGCGGCGGGAAGAGGAGTGACCGGAATTTTGTATAACCTTTTGGGTGACATATTTTGATG
>CAYTRP010000038.1:9908-14400 GCA_964440195.1 uncultured Candidatus Sumerlaeota bacterium | reverse complement strand
GGCTCGCATGGACATCCACCCGCGAGGATGCCTTCGGCGACATCTGGCTTCTCGATCGCCACGCCCGCCGCGCGCGCCCCTTCACCATCACCGGGCGCGGAACGATGGACAACACCCCGCGCTTCATCCAGGGCGACCGCGGCCTCTTCCTCGAGTTCGTCACCGCCCTCCCGGGAGAGCTCCCCCAGTCCCGCCGGGTTCGCGTTGGCCAATGGGATTCCATCGAGGCCATCAATGCCCCCACCGTCGTGCCCCCCAGCGGCGTCATGGCGCGGTTTGAGGACGACACCAACGCCGACGGCCGCATCGACGAGCGCGACAATCCGAGCATCTGGGAATACGACGCCGCGCGCGGCGCATGGCGCCAGCTTGCACCGCCCCTCCTCGGCCTCAACAACCCTGCACGCGTTGGTGACCGCCTGGTCCTCAGCGCCAACTTTCGCGGCAACCTGGACGTCGCCGTTGTCGAGCAGCCCTTTCCCGTCGCCTTGATCGACACCCCGCGCGAGGGACTCGAACTCGCCCGGGCAACGCGCCGCGACCATCCCCTCCGCACCTTTGAGATCGTCGCAGCCGCGCGCCAGGCCTTCCTCCTCGATCCCGCCGACAGCGATGGCCTGCGCGCCCTCATGCTCGCCATCGATGTCTTGCGCGAAGCCAACCGCGCCGAGCAGGCCCTCCAGATGGCCGGCATTCCGCGCCAGCAGCGCGTCGGCGACCCCGCCCTCGCACCCGAGTTCCAGTGGCGCCGCGCCGTCCTCGCCATCGAGGCCTCGCAGCGCGCCGGCGACATCCGCGAACACGTCGATTCCCTGCGGCGCGAGGCCGTCGCCACCCTGCGCGGGTTCCTTGACGACGACACTCTCCAGCCGGACCTGCGCGCGCAGGCTGGCCTCGAGCTCGCCCTCGTTGTCGCCGAGATCGACGGCCCGCAAGCCGCCTTCCTCGTTCTTCAGCAAGTCGAAACCCTCGGCGAAGCAGGCGCGGAGATGCGCGCGCGCGCGGTCCTCCAGCGCGCCCGCATCGCGCAGTCCGCGTTCGGCACCGGCGGCGCGGAAATCCTGGTCGGCCTCCTGGACCAGTTCCCCGATGCCACGCGCGCCCGCGAGCAGGCCGCCCATGATCTCGCCACGCTCGCCAGCGAAAACCTCGAACTCGAGGAGGCAATCTTCGCCCTGCGCGCGCTTTCCTCTCGCGAGGCCCACGTGCCGGAGGTCCAGGCCACCACCGGCCTGCGCGAAGGCGAGTTGTTTGCCGCCTCCGGGCAACCCGGCGCCGCGCGCGAGGCCCTCGAAGGCGCCCGCAAACGCGCCGGCGGCAACACTCGCCTCGCCGCCCTTGCCGCCTTCCGCCTCGCGGAACTCGAGGCGTCCGTCGGCAACTTCGCCAATGCCATCGACGTGTACGAGTCCGTCGGCACGGGCCTGCGCGATCAGTTCTTCGATGGTCAGCCCGCGTTCCTCGAACAGGCACGCGAGGGTCTCATTCGCGAGTTCCTCGCCAAGGGCAACTTCGAGCTGCGCGTCCGCGATCCCCATCTGGCCCAGGCCACCTTCGCCGAACTCGCACGCCGCGAGCCCAACAGCGTCGAGGCATGGCGCGGCCTCATCGAGGCGCGGTTCCGCACCGGCTTCCTCGATCGCGCGGAAATGCGTCGCCTTGAGTCCGTCGCGCGCGAGCGTCGCATCGATGCCCTCGCCTGGTACAAGGCCGGCCTTGCATGGTCCTACGACGGACAGGTTCCCCGGCGCACCTTCCGCCTTGGCATCCCATTCTTCCGGACCGCCCCCTCGAACACGATTCCCCGGCGCTCGGAGCAATTGGTCGAGCGCGCGCTCAGTCTCGATTCCGCCAACCCGTACTTCCACCAGACGCGCGGGTTCATCTTCGAGGCGCGCGCCCGCGAGCAGGGCAACAGCCGGTCGCTGTTTGGCCAGGCCATCAATTCCTACGAGCGTGCCCTTGGCCTCATCAATCCCGCCGCGCGCCCCACCGACTACGCGCGACTCTTGCTCAACGCCGGCAACGCCTCCCTCGGCGCGGGCAACCCGGCGCGAGCCGCCGAGTTCTACCAACGCCGTGCCGAGCAGGGCGTCGCCTTCGACGATCCGCTCACCGAGTTCCTCTTCCTGCGCGGCTACGGCCAGTCCCTCTTCCTCGCGTCGCGCCCAGCCGCCGCCGCCGAGCAGTTCGGCGGCGCGCGCGCGTTCCTGCGCCGCCTCGGCGATTCTCCCGCCCTGACCGCGGAAACCATCGGGCGACTAGAGACCGAACTCATGGACCGCGAGGCCCTCGCGCTCTTCGACGCGGGGCAGTTCGCGCCCTCCGCCGAACTCTTTCTGGCCGTCGCCGGCCGCAACCCGGAGAACTCGCTCAACCGCGTCCGCGCGCTGCGCACGCGCGGCCTCGCGCTTCACCGCCTCATGCTGCGCGCGCGCGGCGAGGAACGCGAGGAGGCACGCCAGCAGGCCGTCGTCGCCCTCGAGCAGGCCCTCGCCATCGTCACCGCGCGCGGCCTGCGCACCGAGGCCACCGACACGCGCGGCGCCGCCCTCTTTGGCATCGACATGACCATTGCCGGAACGCCCGGCGCCGGGGCGCGACAGGACATCACGCCCGCCGAGGAGGAGCGCCTCATCCGCCTCGCCCTCTCGCGCGTGCGCCTCGAGGGCGGCGACGTGCGCGAGGCCATCGCGGAACTCGAATCGCTTCTTGCCGACGAACCCGCGGCCAACGACCTCAACATCACCTATGTGAAGACCGCCCGGGTCCTCACCCTGGAACAGCTCTCCCGCCAACAGCAGCGCGCGGGCAATCGCGAAGCCGCCGCCCGCCAGTTGCTCGATGCCCTGCGCGACACCCGCTATGACTTCGCCGGCGCGCGCGTGATCAACCGAAACGGCCTCTCGGTCGTTCTCGCGCGGCTTGGCGAGCTGGCCCTCGCATCCGAAGCAGTGCCCTTCTCCGCCGACGACCTTCGCGACACATGGATCGGCGACGGCATCGGGGGAGGGGATCCCCTGCGTGTCCTCGATGCGTGCCTTGCCCGCGCCCTTGAGGAACGGGCCCCCGCGAGCATCGTCTACGAGATCGACCGCCCCTCGTGGCGCGCGCGCCTGCTGCTTGTGCGCGCACTGCTCGCGGAGAGGCTCGCGCTTGATGGCCTCGACGGCGGCGCGACCGGCATCGGAGGCATTCGCGCGCTCATCGATGCGGCGCGCGCCGATGCGCTCGCGTTGCAGGCCACCGAGATCCCCTTCGATCCCCTTGCGACCGGCGATGCCAAGCGCCTCGCCGTCCTTGCCCACGCCATCCTGCTGCGCAACGCGCTGCGGTTCCAGGACGCGGCCCTCGTCGAGCGCCAACGCGCCCGCGCCATCGAGTTCGCCAACAATTCCGGCCATCCCGAGATGAGGTGGTGGCTCATTGCCCAGCAGGCACTCGTCCCCCCGGCCAAATCCTCGACCTCCACCGTCGAGGCCGCCCTCGCGTCTCTCGCCGCCATCGAGTCCCTTCCCGCCGGCATGGTTGGCGCCGACTTCCACGTGCCCCTCGACCTCCTCGCCCATCTCGAGGACCTCACATTGGCCGATGCCATCGCGCGCGACGATTGGTCCGGGGCGCGCACACTCGCGGAGCGATGGCAGCTCGCGCGCCTTCGCCTCCTCCTCGATGGCGTCGCGCCTCCTCCCCGCCCCGGCGACGAACTCGACCGCCGATGGCTTGCGCGCGCCATGGAACTGCGCGAGAACACCCGCAATGCCATCGAGCGCGTGCGCGATGTCCCCTACCTCACGGGCCTCGGCGCGCCACTCGCCGCTGTCCGGACGGCTGCCACCGCGTGGGAGGAACACGTCCGGCGCGGCCGGACACAAGACTTGCCCAGCGCGGTGCTCCTCGCACCCACCAACCTGACGGTCGAGAACCCTGCTGTCGCCATCGAGTTCGGCCTCGAACTCCCCCGCGCCTCCGCCGTCGTCCTCGTCACGAACCATGGCAGCGCCGCATGGACCAGCGACGGGCTGCGCGTGCTGAATTCGCCCGAAGCCTTCGATAAACTCGCTGCCGACGCCTCCATCTGGTTCATGCAAGGCACGGGCTCCGCGCCGGAAATCCCCGCGCACGTCCTCGCGATCCGCGCCCTCAGCCTTGAAACGACGCTCCTTTCCATGGTGGAACTGCGCCTCCTTCCCTCCACCGAGCCCGTCATCTTTCCCGGCGACGACCCCGATGACCTGCGCGACGCCGAGGACCTTCTTCTCGCACAACCCCTTCGCCCCCTCGGCAACGACCCGTTCATGTGGCGGCCGGGCGGTTCGCCGGTGCGCCTGCGCACCATTCTTGAACAGACCGAGGTGCTCGCCCAGTTGGGCGCGCGCATCGGCAACACCGGTCTGGCGGATTCGCCCCGCGCCGAAGCGGCACGCCGCGAAGCCCTCGCCGCCAGCGCCGCACAGGCCGGCGTCGCGACAGCCCTCATTGACGGCGATCG
>CAYTRP010000038.1:1009-9898 GCA_964440195.1 uncultured Candidatus Sumerlaeota bacterium | reverse complement strand
GCGATCGCTGGCTCGGCATCCTCTTCCGCGCGCAGGACATTCCCGACGTCGCCGAGGCCACCCTGGCCGGAGCACTTGGCCTGGTCATCGACGCCGTGGAAAAGGGCGACCCGCGCCGGGCACTGCTCCCCGCGCGCCGTGTCTTCGCGCTGCGATCCGCCCTCGAACGCACACCCGCCGAAATCGCCGAAGCCGGACTCCTGCTGGCCCAGATTCACGGCGACCTTGGCAACCACGCGGAGGCCGCCCGCGTCGCGCGCCTCGTCGTGGATCAACGGCGCGAGACCGGCACTCCCGGCGAACTCGCCGGCGCGCTGCGGCTCCACGCCTCCTACGCCACCGATGCCCGCCAATTCGCCGACGCCATCGCCGCCTTCGAGGAGGCCATCGCCCTCTACGCGCGGCTCGACCAACCCGCCGTCTCCGCCGACATGATGGCGCGCCTCGGCGTGGCCCGCGAGAACGCCGCGGATTTCCCCGGCGCACTCGCCGAATATCGCAAGGCCGCCGACCGCTTCGAGGCCCTCGGCGACACGGCGCAGGTCGCACGCCAGTGGCGCCGCGCCGGCCGGATCTATCTGCGCCGCCTGAATGACTACGCCCGCGCACGCGAGGCATTCGAGACCGCCTTCTCCCTCGCCGAAGACATCAACGACGACGCCCAGCGCCTGGAGGCCCGCCTCGATGTCGCGCGCGTGGACGAGCGCGTTGGCCTCTTCAATGCCGCCCTTCAAACAGCCGACGAGGTGCGGGAGGAAGCCCGCGCCCTCAACCTGCCCCTCGTCGAGACCGACGCGCTCCTCCATCGCGCCAACGTGTCGTGGCTGCGGGCCGATTATCGCGACGCCTTCACCTCGCAACGCGCCGCCATGACCATCGCGCGCGACCTCGACGACCTCCCATTCCAGGTAATCGGCCACAACGCCGCGGGCCTGACCATGTGGGCGCTCAACGACTTTGACCGCGCACGCGAGGAGTTCGACGCCGCGCTGCGCCTCTCCCGCCAGGCGCTCCTCCCACCCGAGGAAGCCACCACGCAAAACAACATCGGCCTCGTCCATCGCTCCGCCCAACAATGGGGCGACGCCCATGCCGCGTTCAATGCCGCACTCGAAATCGATCGGCGCGACGGCAACGCGTGGGGCGAAGCCTACGCCCTGCGCAACATCGGCATGACCCACCTGCAGCAGGGCGAGGTCGCCCCGGCGCTGCAACCGCTCACCGACGCCTTCGCCATCGCCGAACGCATCGGCGACCGCGTCAACGCCACCAAGGCGCAACTCGCCCTCGGCGATGCCTGCCTCGCCCTCGACCGCTCACCGGACGCATCGAGCGCCTACAAGTCCGCCCTCGAGCAAGCCCGCTCACTCCCCCTTCCAGAGGTCGAGTGGCGCGCCCTGCGCGGTCTCGCCACCCTTGCCCTGAAGGCCGGACGTCGCGACCAGGCACGCGCGCTCCTCGACCAGGGAATCCAGGTTGTGGAGTCCCTCCGGGCCGCCATCCGGGTCGAGGAGCTGCAGGACGGCTTCCTCATCGACAAGCAGGTCCTGTACGACGACCTGATTGCCATCCTCCTCGATGACGGCGAGGCCGTGCAGGCCCTGGCGCTTTCCGAGCGTTCGCGCGGCCGCAACTTCATCGACCTCCTGGGCAACGGCGACCTCAACGTCGCCTCGATCACCGACGCTTCCGACCTGGAGGAGGAACGCCGCTTGCGCGCCGGGCTCGAGGTCGCCCGTCGCGCGCTCGGCACCGCCGAGGGAACAGAGGCCATCGACGAGGCGCGCGCCGCCATCGACCGCGCCCAGCGCGCCTACACCGACTTCCTCGTCGACCTGCGCGCGCGCAATCCCCAGCTCTCCAGCTTCGTCGCCGTCGAGCCCGTCAACGTCGCCGAACTCCAGCGCCTCCTCGATCCCGGCGTCCGCCTGATCATTTACCATGTGCTGCCGGAGAGCGTCGCGATCTGGGTTGTCTCCCGCGACGCCCTCAATGTCACCCGCGTCTCCGTGCGCCGCGAGGAACTCGCCGCGCGCATCCTTGCCTTCCGCGAGCGCCTGCAATCCATCTCGCGCATCCAAGAGGAGACCGCCATCCTCTCGGCGCTTCTCATCCAACCGGCCAACGCCTTCATCGAGGGCGCGGGCGTGCTTGGCTTCGTGCCGCACCGCGAACTGCACCTCGTCCCCTTCTCCGCCCTCGGGCCGACGGCCGGCGAATCGCTCATCGACCGCTCCGCCATCTTCCACGTGCCCAGCGCGTCCGTCCTGCGCTTCACCCTTGAGCGCCGCGGCACCCGCGAGCGGGGCGCCCGCGTGCTCGCCCTCGGCAACCCCGACCTTGGCAAGCCGGGCTTTGACCTCCCCTTCGCGCAGAAGGAAGCCGAGCGCCTCACCTGGTCCTTCCCCGAGGCACAGGTCATCACCCGCGAGCAGGCCACCAAGCAGTGGTTCATCGAGAACGCCGCCGACTATGGTATCGTCCACATCGCCTCCCACGGCGAGTTCGATCCCGACATGCCGCTCCTCTCGGCGCTGCAACTCGCCTCGGACGACGACGGAGAGAGCGGCGACCTCACCATGCGCGAGATCTTCGCCCTCAGCCTGCGCGCCGACCTCGTCGCGCTCTCCGCATGCCAGACCGGTCTCGGCCGCGTCACCAGCGGCGATGAACTCGTTGGCCTCAACCGCGCGTTCGTCTACGCCGGCACGCGCCAGATTCTTTCGACGCTGTGGCGTGTCGACGACGTGGCCACCGCCGTGCTCGTGAAGCACTTCTACCGCGAGCAGGCACGCGTGGAGCGCGCCGAGGCGTTGCGCCTCGCGCAGATCGAAGTCCGCCGCCGCTACCCCCACCCCGCCTACTGGGCCGCGATGGTCATGAGTGGGGACTGGCAGTGAGAGATGGGACGCGATAACGGGATGAGGAGAACGATGGGGCCGGCGTCCCGCAGTGTCATCCCGTGCCGGACGTCAACATGCCCTGCATTCGCTCCATGAACCGGTCGGGATCAACGCCGGGTTGCATCGCGCTCAGCCTGCTTCCGCCTTCGCGGGTTCCGCCTCTTCACGCTTCCCGATCTGCTTCACGCACAACCGCATCCCCAGCGTCTTGAGGATCGCCATGATCGTCTCAAGGCGAGGGTTGCCCGATTCCGACAGCGCGGCATAGAGGTTCGCGCGGTTGAGGTCGGCCTCGCGCGAGACCTTGGACATGCCTCCTTGGGCCTGGACAATCCTTCGAAGGGCGAGCAGGAAGTCAGCCGCGTTCCCGTCTTCCTCAAAATCCTCCAGCGCGATGTCGAGATAGATCTGCGCACTCTCCCGGTCCTTGAGTTGCTCAATCAGATAGTCTTCGAACAGTGGGTATTCCCTCATTCCTCTTCCTCCTTGGACCGGAGGTGGTCCTTCCAGTATTCTTGTGCCTTGCTGATGTCCTTGTTCTGGGTCGACTTGTCGCCGCCGCAGAGGATCAGCACCACCTCGTCGCCATCCAATCCGTAATAGACCCTGAAGCCCGGCCCGAAGTGCAGTCGCAGTTCCCAGACACCTCCGCCAACACTCTGATGGTCTCCGAAATTGCCGTTGTGGATCTGGTCCAGACGCTTGGCGATCCGCAAGCGGACGACCTTGTCCTTGAGATCAGACAGCCAGTCCAGAAATGGAGCCGATCCATCAGACAACCGGTAGTGTTTGAGGATTCTTGCCATCCTGTCAACCCCCTAGATGTATGCTGCGGCATACACTCCTTCCCCGCCCCCCATTCCTTCACTCGTCCAACTTCACCATTCTCACTTCTCCTCAGTCTTCCTCCCGCAGCAGCGCCGGGTTCGCCTCGATGCGCTTGCGGAAGTAATCGATCGTCGCGCGGATGCCTTCGTCCAGACCCACCTTCGGTTCCCACTTCAGGACACGCTTGGCCTTTTCGATGTTCGGCTTGCGAACCTTCGGATCGTCCTCGGGGAGCGGTTCCTCCACGATGGGGGCCGTCGCGCCCGAGATGCGCTTGATCGTCTCCGCGAACTCGCGGATCGTCATCTCCGCCGGGTTGCCGATGTTGGTCGGCAGCGTCTCGTTGGAGAACAGCAGCTTCAGGATTCCCGCCACCAGGTCCGAGCAGTAGCAAAACGAACGCGTCTGCGAGCCGTTGCCATAGACGGTGAGGGGCTCGCCGACCAATGCTTGACGAATGAAATTGGGCACCACGCGCCCGTCGCGCAACCGCATGCGCGGCCCATACGTGTTGAAGATGCGCACGATGCGCGTCTCCATCCCGTGAAACCGCTGATAGGCCATCGTCATGGCCTCCGCAAAGCGCTTGGCCTCGTCGTACACGCCGCGCGGGCCGATCGGGTTGACGTTGCCCCAGTAATCCTCCGTCTGCGGATGCACGAGCGGGTCGCCGTAAACCTCGCTCGTCGAGGCCAGCAGATAGCGCGCGCCCTTTTCCTTCGCGAGCCCGAGCGTGTGAAACGTCCCCAAAGATCCCACCTTCAGAGTCGGGATCGGGCGCTTCAGGTAATCAATCGGGCTGGCGGGCGACGCGAAATGCAACACGTAGTCCAGCTTCCCCTTGATGTAGACGTAGTTGGTCACGTCCTGCTTGATGAACGCAAAGCGGGAGTCGCGGATGTGTTCGATGTTGTCGGTCTTGCCCGTCGACAGGTTGTCGATCGCGATCACCTCGTGGCCCTCGGCCAACAGCGCGTCGCAAAGATGACTTCCCAGAAACCCGGCACCGCCGGTGACAAGAGTACGAGGCATGGAGGGTGATCCCTTGGATTGCTTGAAGTTGGCGCGGGCAAAAGAACCCGGGGATGCTGCGGCGCGCCGTGGTGGTGGGGTCGAGCGGAAAGACGGGAACCAACACCAACACCCCCCCATCCCGGCTCCGCCCGCAGGGTGCCATGGACCCCCCGCGCGCTCGGCCCATCCGCCCCACCCGGCACGCTTCCATTAATCACAAAGAGTCTGGCAAGGGACTTGCCTCTCCCCGAGGTGGTGTCGCATTTCCCCCACCAGCGCACACCGCACGCTCACACTTCACCCCAACCGCAGTCCGGAGAATTACCCCCCCATGATCGTCGTCACCCCCAAGGCCGCTGACGAAGTCCGCCGCCTCCTCAAGTTGGAAAACCACGAAGGCTGGGGCCTGCGCGTCGGGGTTGCCGGCGGCGGCTGCTCCGGCCTCAGCTACACCCTCGCCTTCGACGAAACCCCCAAGAACGATGACAGCGTCTTCGAGATCGAGGGACTCACGGTCTTCGTCGACCCCAAGAGCTACCTCTTCCTCGGCGGCATGACCCTGGACTACTCCACCGACCTCCTCAACGGCGGGTTCCGGTTCCTGAATCCCAACGCCAAACGGACCTGCTCCTGCGGCACGTCCTTCTCGGCGTAGCCAAGGCCACGGACTCCAGGGACCTGCCCGATTTCTCCCGCTCAATCGCTTGCATTTGTTTCATGGGCCCCATTGGACCCGTGGCGACTCGCGCCACCTTTCGTACCTGATAACCCGCTGATTGATCTTGCACCGGTCCATACTAAAGCGGTTGAGTCCGCCCGTTCGCCGGTGGCCAAAGTCCCGGAAACCAGACCATCACCGAAATCCCCCAAAGCCATCTCACTTGTCCAACTATCCGTTTCCTTCTCATACCCGCCTCCAGATTCTCTTCGATCCGACCAGCGAACTCCAGCGCGAAGCCGCAGCCGTCGTCGCCGCAGGACACCCTTTCGCCGTCATCATGGGCCAGACCCTCGAAGACCTCGATTCCCAAGCCGAAATCCTTTGCCTCGACCCGGATCTGCTCGCCGAACTCACCCCACGGCAACGCTCCTCCGTTTGGTACTTCCCCCTCGCGTGGCATCCCGGCACCCTGCCCCATCCCGCCGCCTCCCCGGGCCGGGTATTGGTCCTGCATCAGTCCCTGGCCGCCAGCTTCCCGGGTGCCGAAACCCTGCTGGTTCCCTATCCCCTCGCAATCCCACCGGTGCGTCGCAGCGACCGCGAGGGCACGCGCCATCGTCTGGGGATCACCCCGGGCCGTCTCGCCCTGTTCTGCCGCGAGGAGAGTTCCCCCCTCATCCGCGTGATGAAGGCACTCGAGATCGACGAGCGCCTCACGGTTGTTTCCGTCGAGGACGCCCACCTGCTCGACAAGTCGCACCCGGAAACCGCCGAAGCCCTCGCGCTTTCCGCCTCCGACCTGTTCATTGGCGAATCCTCCCCGAGGGCCGTGGCGGAATCCCTCGCCCTTGGCACTCCCTTGGCCGCCTTCGTGCGCACCGATGGCGACCTCAACGCGGGCTTCCTCGCGGATGCCGGCGCGGGGCTCGTCGCCGGGCGGCCCGGCGACCTGCTCATGGCCATCGACACCCTTGCGGGCGGCGCCCCCGAGAGCGCCCAGCGCCTGCGTCGCGCGCTCGACACTCTTCGCGCCAGTCCCCTCCTCGCGCCGATCGCCGCGCGCCTCGCCACCGCCGGCGCCTGACCGCCCGGAGGACCGCATCGGAAGGCACTCGAAAGGCGCTTTCCAATTCTTTTCTAGTCTTCGTCATCGTCCATCAGGATCGGGCTCGACGCGCCGAGGCGCTCCGTCGGCGGCAGCAGCGACTCCAGCCTCAACAGCCGGCCACGCAGGATCAACCGGTCCTCCTCGCGATCCGCCAACTCCAGCGCCTTGCGCAGGCACCCCGCCGCCTCGGAGATCGTCGCCCTCGCAGAGACGGGGCGAAGGCGCTCCCACGCGGGCGGAGCGCCCGCCACCGCCAGGTCGAGTTGCCGCAGGAGGCCGAACGCGCGCGGCTCGCCCCGCACGAGCGCATCCGACAGGATCGCCCACGGCACCGGATCCCGCGAGGTCCCGGCGCCATCCGCCAGCTCCTCCAGGATTCCTCGCGCGCCCCCATCGTCCGCCAGCACGACGGACAAGAACCGCGCAAGCGTCACCAGCGCCCGGGGGCGCGCGGCCAGGTCCGTCTTCAACTGCTCGAGCGCCGCGTCCTGCCCCGTGTGCGTCCCCTGGAGGCGCGTGCGCATCAGCGCCACGAACACCTCCACCTGCTCCGCCTCGAGTGCGTCGAGCGACTCCGGGCGAATCCGCTGCGCATCGGTCAGCGCGCGGCCAAACGCGTTCTCGCGCGCGGCGATCATCGCGTCCAGCAGGAGCGCGGGCGCGTGGCCTTCGCGGCGCAGCGCGCTTGCTCCCGCGTTGGCCGTCCCAAGGTCCCCCGCGAAAAACGCCGTCCATGCACGCAGAAAACGCAGGTCAACGTCCATGGGACTCACCGACAGCACGCGACGCGCCTCGCGATAAGCCTCCATGTCGTCCCCCAACTCCATGCGCCGGGCCAGCAGCCCGATCACCTGCGTCTCGAAGTCGCCGCGATGAAAGCGGTACAGGAAGGAGTAGAGATCCAGGACGTTCTGTTCCGTCGAGAGGTCCGAGGTGCGCATCCAGCGCACAAGCAGGACAACCGGCTCCGGGTCTCCCGGGTTCAGGCGCACCGCCTCGCCCAGCGAATGCACGGCCTCGCGCGCGATCTCCTCGGCCCCTTCCTCCACCAACCGCGCCTTCGCGTCCAGCAGCAGCGCGCGGATGCGGAACGATCCCTTGTTGCGCACGCTCCCGCTGGCCGCATCAAGGAGCATCAGCCCCTGCTGCGCGTCGCTGAGCGCCAGCCTCCGCAGAACCTCCGGCGATTGCAGCGTGGCCTCCTCCTGGACAAACGCCTTGTCCGCCGCCCGCCGGTCGGCTTCTTCCATCTTGTCCAAGGCAAAGGCCAACTGCAGCCGCGCACTCTGGAACAGCACGTCGCCCGCCTGGGGCTGGAGACGACGCGCGAGATCCAACGCACCGTTGGCCGTATAGAGTTGTCCCCGGCGGCTCGCGAGGGGCAGCGCCGCGTTCGAGGCTTCGTCGATCGACCGCACCGCCTGCGCCAGCAGCAAACGCCCCGAGTACCATTGCCCGCTTGCCGACGCGAGGAACACCACCACGCCGCCGGCAACCAGCGTCGCAAGGCTCCACCCGGCAAACCCCAACGGCAGGGGGCGATGCCTGGCCTCCACCTTGGGCACCAGCGAGGAACCCGTTCGATCCAATTCCTCCTGGCCTTCCACGCGCTCCTCCAGCCGGGGCACGTGCAGCCGCCACAACCTCTCTCCGTTTCCCCAAACGGCCAGGAGCACCAGGACCAGCGCCGCGGACGAGGGAACGCGAAACACGGACTCGAAAAGCGCATGTGCCAGCAGCACCAGGAGGGAAACGAATATCCCCAACTGCAACATCACATGTTCCTGGCGCACGCAGCCGCGCAGCGACGTCCAACCCGCCACCAGCAGCATGCCCACGCCCGCGCACGCCATCAGCACCCCGAACAGGCCGGACTCGAACAGCAACTGAAGCGCATCGCTGCGCGCCTGAACCAGGCCGTACGGCGCGGGCGCCAGAATCGTGTCGGGGTTGAGCTGGAAAAAGCGCGCCCGCGCCTCGGGATAAACATAGCCAAACGACCCCCACCCCGTCCCGAGAATCGGGTTCTCCCGGATCACCGGCAGGGAAACGAAGAAGACGCGCAGGCGGTCGTTCACCCCAAGCCGGACCGGTGGCACCCCGACGGCACCGTCCCCCTCGATCAACTCATCCACCAGGAACGCGCGTGGCGGATTGCCACTCAGCGCCATCAACCCCACGATGGCGCCCACCACGAGCGGAACCCCCACCACCGTCTTCATGCTGAACTCGACACCCGCGCGCCGGTTGATCAGGCGCACCAGCAGCGCAAAGCCCAGCAGCGCCACCACCATCGTCGGCAGGTCGCCCCACTCCAGCAGGCACACCAGCATCACGATCATGCCCAGCGCCAATCCGAGGCGGTCCCATCCCCG
>CAYTRP010000038.1:0-999 GCA_964440195.1 uncultured Candidatus Sumerlaeota bacterium | reverse complement strand
CCCGCAACCGCGTCCGGCTGAAGCACAACACCGTCCATGCCAGCAGCAGCGCGGGAATCAGAAGCGTGGGCAGCCAGGTCGACAGCGCCCCCAGCGGCGCCGTCGAGAGCGCGCCACGCCCCAGCTCACTGCCCAGCGGACGCTGGAAAACCACGCCCGCCACCGACACCGCAAATCCCGTCAGGATCAGCACCGCGACCAGGGAATACACCAACCGCCGCGAGCGCACGGCGTCCTCCGCCGCGAGATACCACGCAAAGGCCAGCGACAACAGCAGCGCCCCCTCCAGCGTCCCGGGCATCAGCCCCGTGGAGAGCGCCTTCATGTCCTGCACATGGCGATCCACCGGCGGCAGGTTCGCCTCCCAACCCGCCCAAAAATAGGAAGCGAACGCATGGGCCACCAAGCCGACCAGGCCCAACAGGAACAATCGCCGCCGCCACAGATTCCGATCGCGGCGCGGCGCGCGCGACGGGTCCAGAAAGACAGGCCGCTGGCACAAACCCTCGTACACTTTGGATGAAAAGTGACCACCCACGCCGATCAGCGCGATCAGTCCGAACACCCCCACGCGCAGCTCCCACAGCGGCAGGCTTCCCGAGAGCAGCGGCAACAGGTCCGCCGCGAACCCCGCCAAGCCCACGTCCCGGACCGAGGGCATCGTGCCGCCGTTCAAGTCCGCCACCAGCGCGGCCGCCCGTGTCCGAAAGGAAGGCGTCGCCTCCCACGAAGTCACCACGGCCCCCGCAAAGATCGCCGCCAGAATCGACAGCTCCACGAACTTGCGCAGCACCATGGCCACGCAAAGGCTCGAGCCCCGGTCGGGGGGGCTCTTCTTTTTTGCGCCTCCCACAGGGCGCTCGGCGGCGGATCGCTCACTCATCATGCCCATGCCACCCCTCCCCCCCGACCGCGTCAAGCCGCTCCGCCAATTCGTCCCGCCACGGGTCGCGCCCACCCCCCAATAAGGCCACGTCCGCCACCACGAACAGACCCTCT
>CAYTRP010000037.1:2776-14416 GCA_964440195.1 uncultured Candidatus Sumerlaeota bacterium | reverse complement strand
ATGGTCCCGGTGCCCGGCGGTGTTCTGATAAGGGATGCCGACAACGGCATCATCCAGGCCAAAGGCACCCGTTTCGGCGCACTGAAGGACCATGATGGCAGTCAAGACCTTGGTGACGGAGCCCATTGGCACGGGTTCGCCACGGGTCGCGGCCCCGGACGCCATGAGCCGGGAAGTACCGGGACCAGCCAGCAAGGAAGTCGTACCGCCTTCAGCCGCCCCACTGGCATTGGCTTCCACCTCGAACCATGCCGCAATCCCATCGATTCGACGCGACGTCGAGCGGCTCGAAGAACATCCCACCAGGCAAACAGCGAACAGGCCAGCCGCACACAGGAGAAAAATCCGCCGACACTTCGACACTGATCATCGATCCCGAACCAGAATTTGGCCTTGCTCGCACAGAACCGAGCGGATACGCAATCCCCGTCTTGTGGGCGTTTAGCTCAGCTGGTTAGAGCGCCGGTCTCACATACCGGAGGTCACTGGTTCGAGTCCAGTATCGCCCACCACTCGAATTCAACCATTCAAGTCCCGGTCTTCAGCGTTCCAGGCGGATGCCGTGGATGACCATTTCGCCTTTGCCCTGGGACCCGGGCAGGTAGATGGCCAGGGCTTTCATGGCCTGCATGTCAATCCGTCGGGCACCCTGTTGATTCCCCCAGGTTTCGCGGGGTCCCGCGGAACCAATGTCGAACCGGTAGGTCTCGCGAGAACCGGATCCGGTGGTTGGGGTAAAGATGAAGGATTCTCCATCGTCTCCCGCGCTGTTGTCGCCATCAGCGGCACCGGCTTCATCCAGAATGACTTCGAACCGAATGCCCTTGGTCACCGTGGCATCCAGAACGATTGCCGCGTAACCGTCCAGGTCGGTTGTGTTGGATGGACCCGGGACTCGGGCAAGGTGCTTGGGCCCGAAGATGCTGATGCCCCCTCCCCACTGCCCTGCCGTGTCAAACGTCAACACCATTGCCCCCTCCGGTCCGGCAGAGGCGTCGACGCGGGCATCTTGTGCCTTCCACAGGTCAGGTGGTGCGATGGCGGTTTGCTTCAACAGGTCGAGAACGGGAGGCCGGTCGGGATGCTGGCCGGGAGAGTACGTCACCTTGGGCGGAACGGGCATTTCGGTCGGCGCAGTCAATGTCGAGGCACGATGGATCTCATCCGCGCGGACGTTGGTGCGCGCCATCGCTTCTATCAGGACATCGTAGCGGCGGTTGTGGATATCGACAACGCCGTAGTTCGAGTTTTCTCCATCGAACCGCCCCTGCGGCGATTGGTCCGCAAACTCGAACCAATGGGCACCAAGGACCATGGGGTGCGCGAGGAGATCCGTCACGTATGCTTCGTAGTTGTCGGCGCGGTCCTTCTGCGTGGGCACGATTGAGCCGGCGCCTCCGGTATTTGGGTTGCCGCTGGTGTTCTCGCGTCCGCGCCATGAGTATTCGGTGATCAGGAGCGGTTTGCCTCCCAACAGGTAATAGCGCGCGAGGCGCAGTCCATCCGCGCGGGGCGCCGACCAGTAGTCATTGACGGAAACGACGTCGCAATGCCTTCCACATGCTTCGATCACCGGCGTGGGAGCGATTCCGGCGAAGCGCGTTCCGAGGATGAGCTTGCCGGGCGCTTCCTCGCGCACGACGCGCGAAGCGACCGAGTAGAATCGCTCCGCCACCATCGCGGTAAAGTCCCTCCTGTCCGTGGCGGAGGTTTCATTAAGGCCCTTTTGCAGCGCGTCGAAAGCGAGGGCCTCCCATGAATCGACGCCGATTTCCCAGGCCCTGGCAAACGATCCCACGTCGCCATGCCGGTCCTTGAGGAAGTCGAGCGCGGCCACGCGCGCGGGGTCGTCCGCGTCCAACAGGAAGGCGGCTTCCAGCAAGGTGTAAGTCGGGAGGTCGTCCCATGGAGACTTGCCATACCAGGACATCTCGTTGTCGAGGAAGAAGCCGACGATCCTGTCCCCCGCCGTGTGCTCGGCGATCAGATTGCGGGTGTTGGCGCGGACCTTCTCCTCAAAGCCGGGACGCAACGGTTCAAAGCAGCGATCGGGTTCGGTTCCACCGACATAAAGTATTGGAGTCGAGAGCAATGATCCATCGTTGATGTCGGGATTGGACCACGCGCCGATGGTGTTCATCCCGGCGTCATGGAGGGTCGCGCGAACATCGGCGAGCCAAGCCGCGCGGTCGCCCCCAAAATGCTTGTCGATGGGCTCGTAATAATCCGAGTCCGGTCGTGGACGAAACGGACTGCTGACGACGTTGTTGATGCCCATGGAGAGGAACAGCTCCCCATCGGGGGCCTGAAACCAGTACTTGCCCGAGTCATCCCTCGCGACCCGGTAGGCGTCATCCTGGGCCCGCAACTGCGAGATCAAGAGCACGATGGCAACGAGACAAAAAATGCGCAGGTCTTTCATCTGGGTTCCCCTTTCCGGAACATCGTCGATTGGCGGCAAATCCAACAGCCTCACATCGTTGCGAGGCCTGTCGCTCAACTCTTCAGGCCACTCATGGAAATGCCTTCGATAAAGTAACGCTGTGCAAACAGGAACAGGACAAGCACGGGAAGTATGACCAGCGTTCCCGCAGCCATCAGCAAGTGAACCTCGGTTCCACCGAGTCGGCTCTGGAATGCCTGCAATCCCAATGCGAGCGTGAACATGCGCTCGTCCGTCAGGTAGATCAACGGCCCCATGAAGTCATTCCAGACCCAAAGGAAAGAAAACAGAGCCACCACGATCAACGCTGGCTGGGTCAGGGGGAGGATGATCCGCCAAAAGATGCGCAGCTCGCCACATCCATCGATTTGTGCCGCCTCGGTGAGGTCCATCGGGATGGTCAGGAAGAACTGGCGAAGGAGGAAGATGTTGTAGGCGGAGGCAAAGAAGGCGGGAACCCACAGGGGAAGATTGGTGCCGACCCATCCCAACTGGCGGAAAAGGCCGTACAGGGGGACCATCAAGACCGCTCCCGGGATCATCATCGTGGAGAGAGTGATCCAGAAAAACCAATCCCGGCCCGGCCAGTTGATCCGCGAGAATCCGTAGGCGACGAAGGCGCAGCTTGCCGTCGTCCCGATGACATTGAGCAGGCACAGCACGAGCGTGTTGGCAGCCTGGCGCCAAAAGGGGATCGTGGTGGTTGCCGCCAGGAAGTTCTCCCATCGCCAAACGCTTGGCAGCATCGTCGGCGGGGTGCGCGTGGCCTCGGTCAGGTCCTTGAGCGAAGTGGCCAGCATCCAGAAGAAGGGAAAGCCGAACAGCGCGCAGACGATGATGATCGTCGCGTAGTTGCCGGCCTTCCGGAATCGTGTCCGGGTCGAGAGGGTGAGTGGGAGCATCGTGTTCAATTGGCCCCGTAAACGATGTGGTCGCGGACGAGCCAATGCGCGACCAGCGTGACGGCCAGGATCATCACAAAGAGCACCCATGCCATCGCGCAGGCGTAGCCCATGTTCAGGAATCCAAATGCCTGGTCGAAGAGATACATGGTGTAGAAGTATGTCGACCTGAGGGGAGTTCCCATCCCATCCGTCATCACGAACGGGAGCGCAAAGACCTGCATCACGCCGATCAACCCCATCAGCACGTTGAAGTAGATGACCGGCGAAAGCATCGGGATCGTGACATTCACGAACCGGCGCCAGGCGTTCGCCCCATCCACCGTGGCGGCTTCATAGAGCGACCGCGGGACTTCCTGCAGGCCGGCCAGGTAGATCACGACCGTGTTTCCGATCCCCCACAGCGAGCCGATGACCAGTCCCAACTTGGCGGTGTTTGGGTCTCCCATCCAATTCACGGGTGGGAGCCCAATGGCCTGCAGGCCCCAGTTGAGAATGCCATATTCGCCATTGAGAATCCACCGCCAGAGGATGGCCAAGGCCACCAATGGGACCAGGGATGGCATGAAGATCAACGCGCGGAAGATGGATTGGCCGCTGACCGCGGCATTGAGCATGATCGCGAGCCCAATGCCCAAGGCCGTTGAAAGGGGAAGGAAGAACACTGCAAAGTAAAGCGTGTTCCAAAGGGATTGCCAGAAGAGGGCATCGGTAGCCAGGGCCACGAAGTTGGCTGGCCCGATGAACACCGGGGGATTGAGAACCGAATAGTCGGAGAGACTGAAGTAGAGCGAGAAGACCGCCGGAATCAGCGTGAAAACCGTGAGTCCGACAATCCACGGGGAAGTAAAGAACAGGCCAAGGAGCAACTGTCGCCGCTCGCGTCGTGTCATTGGTTTGCCCACTCCTTCAGTCGAATGTCCGCCACGCGGTCCCACGCCGCATTTGCCCGGTCAAGCCGCGGCTGGATGCGCTGCTCAAGGCGGCGCAGCGCCGTTTCGGGACTGGTCCCTCGCACCCACACCTCCTCGAATGTGACACCCAGCTCGTTGCGATACTCATCCCAAGCGGGCATCTTGGGGACCGCGCGGGCGTCGGGGGACTCCGCCAGCTCGCGGAATGTCCGGATGAAGGGGTTTGGATGACGCGCGTGGAAATCCTCGCTCACCTGAACGATGGGTGTGAACTTCTTCTGCCCGAGGCAAAGCAGCTCCATGTTTTCGGGGAGCTGGGTGAACTTGATGAAGTCCCAGGCCTCCTCGACATGGCTTGCCCCGCGCGGAATCACCAGCATGTCGCACTCGATGATCGTCATTCCCTTCATGCTTTCAAACGGGACGGGAAATGGAGCCACGCCCCAATCGAGATCCGGGGCAAACTGATCGATGAAGCTGCTCATCCACACGCCCTGGATCTGCATGGCGAGCCGGCCACTCATGAATGTGTTGTCCGCGGAAGCGAACTGGCCCGCGGCGGCCTCGAACTGTCGCACGTCCGAACGCCCATACTCTTTCATGAAACGATCGAGCCAATGATAGGCCTCTAGTCCCTCGGGCGAGTTCAGCGTGATCCGGCGACCTTCATCGTCCACAAGGTCCGCGCCAAAGAAGTATCCCCACATGGGACTCCACCATCCGGGATCGGATGGCAAAAACCCCAGTTGGACGATCTTGCCGGAGGCGTCCCTTCTTGTCAGGCGGCGCGCATACTCCTCGAGTTCTTGCAGGGTCTTCGGAGGCACTTCGGGATCGAGCCCGGCCTTGCGAAACAGTTCCTTGTTGTAATGCAGGGCGATGGTCGCCGGGGTGCTGGGAAGTCCCCAGGTCACACCTCGGTATTCGCAGCCTTCAATCACCGCCGGAAGATAGTCCTCGCGCAAGATTCCATCGCGCGCCATGAGGCGGTCCAGCGGGGTGAGCGCCCCCTTTTCCGCGTAGGCCATGATGGTGTGGGACCAAAATCCCGCCACATCCGGGGGATTGCCACCGGCGGTGGCCAGCAACAACTTGCGGTCGATTTGGCTTTGGGAAACGTAGCGGACAAACACCTTGTCCTGCGACGCGTTGTACTTGTCCACCACTGCCGCCATGGCTTGCTTTTCGAAGCCCTGCCATTTTTCCCAATAATCGATGATGAGACGCCCGTCGGCGGTGCGCTCCGCCTCCGCGCCGCAAGACAGGAGGAGAGCAACAATCGCGAAGAAGACGAGGCGACGGAATGCCTTCATCGGCGCGCGCATCCTGTCCGGAGAGGAAGCGGGAACCGCAAGGGTCCCGCCGCCCCGCGCGCGGTGCCGCACTGGAGGGTCCAAGGCGAATTTGGGTGATTGGAAATCGTGGACTTGCACGGTGGGGTCATCCTGCATCGGTCCCAATTCCGGGATGGTAACACTAACATAAAACCGGGGCATTGAGTGACTGGGAGAAGAGGCAGCAGACTATTTTGTGCAAAGCAAGCGTTTTCCATTTGACTTTGGACCGGGGCATTTTTAGACTCGTGAATGTTAGCGATAACACTTCCGGCCGGATTGAAGCGCTCCCTTCGCGGCGGACGCCGACTTACTCACCAAACGGATCTCTCCATGAAAGCCCACCGCTCCACTGGATTCACCCTCATCGAGCTGCTCATCGTTGTGGCCATCATCGCCATCCTCGCGGCCATCGCGGTCCCCAACTTCCTCGAAGCCCAGACGCGCAGCAAAGTCAGTCGCGCGAAGTCCGACATGCGAACGGTCGCCCTGGGGATCGAGTCCTACATCGTGGACTCCAATCGCCTGCCGCTCGGGCCGGTGGAGTGGCCGTTCCGGCCCGGTGGCTCGACGGGGTCGGTGGACCCGGCGGGTTACCAGAACATCGTCTATGCGTCCCTTACCACACCCATCTCCTACATCAGTTCCTTCCCCATGGATCCCTGGGGTGGGGATTCGATTGCCTCGACCAATCCCGGGGACACGCGCGTCTTTTACGATTACCGGCGGACCGTCATGGCGCCGGTGGTGATCGGCGGCACGACATTGAACGAGGTGATCCAGTTCAGCGCGACGACGGGGAATCCGGTGTTTCAGAACATGGGAAAGCCCAACGTTTGGATCCTTTATTCGTCAGGCCCCGACAAGAAGCAAAATCTCAACACGCGCCAGGACAGTGAAGGCAACGCGCTGCCGGGCTTTGGCGCACCGCTTGGCCGGTGGCCGTACTATGATGCGACCAACGGAACCATTTCCACGGGCGACGTCATGCGCTCGACGATCGGCGACGAAGCCAGCATGGCGATTCGCTAACCCCCAAAGATCCAAACGGGCTCCCCGCGGCTGCCCGTGCAACACCACCCACGTAAGGAGACGAGATTCATGAGTGCTTCGACCTGGCTTGCAAGATCCATTCTTGGCGCATCACTGGCGATGATGGCGGGTTCGGCTCCGGCAGACTTTACCTCGGATTACAACGGCACTATCGTGAATTCCGGTGGCGGAACCACTTTCGCGTTCGCCGGCAAGAACGGCGCCGATCCGCTTCCGGAGGATTTGCCCTTCACGCTGACCCTGGTGAACCAGGGTCCGGGGGACGACGCTCTTTCGGTCTCCAACAGCTTCCCCAGCGGCACGACCTACACCTACTATGGCATTACAATCGAGCTCTCGCCGGACGAGACCGGCACGATGGATTTCACGCAGAATTCCCAGCTCAGCTTCAAGATCAAGGCGAACACGGAGACGGCGCACAACACGTTCGTCGTGCGCGTGGAAGACTCGAATGGCGGACAGGAGTACAACAACACGTCCTATGAGATCCCCGCGCTGACGACCACTTTTCAGGAGATCACGGTGCCGTTGACGCACTTCCTGGGTGGTGGGCAGCCGACCGACCTGACGATCGCGAAGAACATCACCTTTGGCGCCTTCGGCTTTCCCACCGACGAGTCCCTCGTCGAGGTGAACTTCACGGTTGATGAAGTGATCGTCGACGGACCGCCCCTTGAGGTCGAACCGCCCCCGGCTGGCTTCGTCTCGAACTACAATGGAACCATCGTCAATTCGGGTGGCGGCACAACCTTCGGCTTTGCGGGAGCCGAGTATGCGGACCCGCTGACGGGAGACTTCCCCTTCACGTTGAGCCTCGTGAACCAGAGCCCCGGCGACGACGCGCTGCGGGTCCTCAACAGCTTCCCCAGCGGGAGCGCATACACCTATTACGGCATCACGATCGAACTCTCCCCGGAGCAGGCCGGCACGCTCGACTTCACCCAGTATTCCAATCTCCAGTTCAAGATCAAGGCGAACACCGAAACGGCCCACAATGAATTCGTGGTCCGGGTGGAAGACGCCGACGGCGGCCAGGAATTCAACAACACCGCCTATACGATTCCCCCCCTGACAAGCGAGTTTCAAAGCATCACCATTCCGCTGACGTTCTTCCAGGGTGGCGGCCAGCCGGCGGACCTCGCCATCGCAAGGAACATCTCGTTTGGCGCCATCAACCTTCCGGTGGGCGGCGCGACGGTCGAAGTGGACTTCACCTTGGACGAGGTCATTGTCTCCGGCGAGCCCGTCGTGCCAATCCCGCCGCTGGACAACTTCTTCATCAACTTCAACAACCAGTCCGTTGTCGGCCCGACCGGTGGCGCCATCGGCACCGACTGGGGCTTCGGCAATCCTTTCTTTGGCGACGCGACCCCCACTTCGTTCGTCGAGGTTGGCCCGGGCAATTACGCGTGGGACGTAAACGGCGACCTCGTGAACGGTGGCGACGCCTTTTCCTACGTGGCCTTTTTCGTCCGCATGGATGAGGACACCAACGTCGGGCGCGACGTTTCAAACGCGACCCACGTGAAGTTGGACGTGCGCAAGAACGCCGGCGACAATCTCACTTGGTTGATTCGCCTCGAGGACTCGGCGGGCGACCCCGGCCTTGAGTATCAGAATGACAACTGGGCTTTTGATCCGCCCCTCACCGACCAGTTCCAGACCTACACGATCCCCATCACCGTGTTCACGGATGGAATCGGCGAGACGGGTTTCACGCCCACCGACCTGACGAGGGTCCGCTCGATCACGGTCTTCACCGACGCGGGGGGCAGTTCCACCACGGCGACCCTCTCGCCGCGGTTGACCATCGACAACGTCGGGTTCGTGTTTCCGGCGTCGGGCATTCGTGGCGACGCGAACGGCGACGGTACGATCAACGTCGCGGACGTGACGGCCCTGTACAACTTCCTGCAGGGAAACGGTTCCCTTGACGGCGACGGCGACGCGAACAACGACAGCGTGGTGGACGAGGCGGATGGGGCCGCCCTGGTCGACCACATCGTCGACGGAACCCCGCTTCCCTAGGTTCTGGGCGAGGGGGACCCCTCGTCTCACCATGCACTTGCCTGGCGATCCCGCTCCAACCTCTTCATTGGGACCCATCATGATCACCACCGCTTCAAAGGCCCACATTTCCGACGCCGACGGTCACCCGACCGCCGGCGTCGATGTCGGCGCGAAGTCACAACCTTCCGAGGCTCCTTACTTCTCCTTTCCGAAGGGGTTTGTGTGGGGAACCGCGGCGGCGTCGTACCAGATCGAGGGTGCCGTAACGGCCGATGGTCGCGGTCCCTCGATCTGGGACACCTTCTGCACTCGCCCGGGAGCCATCAGGAATGGCGACAGTGGCGAGGTCGCCTGCGATCACTACCATCGCTTCGAGGAGGACCTCGACCTGATGGCTGCGCTTGGGATTCGCAGTTACCGCTTCTCCATCGCGTGGCCGAGGATTCATCCGACGGGTCGTGGGCATGTCAACAACGCCGGGATCGCCTTTTACGACCGTCTCATTGACGCGATGCTCGAGCGCGGGATCGAACCGGCGGCGACCCTGTACCATTGGGACCTCCCCCAGGCACTCGAAGACCAGGGCGGTTGGCGCGCTCGCGGGACAGTGGATGCCTTTGGCGCCTACGCGGAGCTGATGGCGCGGCACTTCGGCGATCGTGTCACCAAGTGGTTCACGCTCAACGAGCCCTGGTGCTCGTGGATCCTGGGATACAAGGACGGCATTCACGCCCCCGGTGCACGCGAGCCCGAGCGCATCCATCGACAAGTTGCGCACAACCTGCTTCTCGCGCACGGAACCGCCGTCATGGGGCTTCGGGCGGGCGCGCGCGGCAAGGCCCCGCGGATCGGCTTGGTCCACAATCCCAACAATCTGGCGCCGTTCACCGCCTTGCCTTCCGATGTCGCGGCGGCACGGAGCCTCTGGCACCAGCGCAATGCCTGGTTGCTGGACCCCGTCATGCTGGGACGCTATCCCGATGCCGAGCATGCCGCCCTTGGGGCCGATGCCCCCCGTATCGAGGCCGGCGACATGGAAATCATCCGCCAACCGGTCGACTTCCTGGGCCTGAACGTTTACTTTGCCGGCGAGGTGGTTCGCGCCGGCCACGGGGCCCAAACGCTTGAATCCTTCTACCCCAGGACGGACTTCAACTGGCCGATCACGCCGGAAGCCGCCTATTGGTCGGTGCGGTTCGCCAACGAAGTCTACGGCCCGATCGATCTGTATATCACCGAGAACGGATGCTGCTATCCGGACCAGGTGAACGAGCACGGGCGCGTCCTGGACTTCGCCCGCGTCAGCTATGTTCGCGAGACCCTGAAGGGACTCCATCGCGCCACGGCCGAAGGGTTGCCCTTGCGCGGGTATTACCTGTGGTCAATCCTCGACAACTTCGAGTGGGCCGAGGGTTATTCCAAGCGGTTTGGAATCGTCCACGTCAACTTCTCGACACAACGGCGTACTCCAAAGGCCACCGCCGAGTGGTACGCGCATGTGATCGAGCGCAATGGATTCTGACGGGAAGGCTCCTTCCCGGTTCCGCGAATGGCGGCGGGCGCCTGCCGCCGCCTTGTATCCGTGGCTCCACTGACCCGGCAACACCGGCCATTGCACCCCGCTTGAACATCCCCTGGAATTGCGACCCCTCCACATGAAGCTTCCCACATTCCGTGCATTATTTCTCGGAGCGGCAATCATGGTCATGGCCCCCGGTGCCGAAGCAGAGGCTTGGCAACTGGTCTGGAGCGACGAGTTCACCGGCCCCACGATCAACACCTCGAATTGGACCCACGAGGTCAACGGCGCGGGGGGCGGAAACAACGAGCTGCAGTACTACACGGCGCGCGCGGCGAATTCGTTCATCCGCGACGGCAAGCTTGTCATCAAGGCGATCAAGGAAACATTCGTCGGGCCGGATGGCACCCGCCAATACACGTCAGCGCGACTCAATAGTGCCGGCAAGCGCAGCTTCACCTACGGCCGCTTTGAGGCGCGTATCAAGATGCCGGCCGGACAGGGACTGTGGCCAGCCTTCTGGATGCTGCCCACCGACTTCTCGTACGGTGGTTGGCCAACCAGCGGCGAGATCGACATCATGGAGTTTCGCGGCGACCAGCCCAACACGCTTCACGGCACGATTCACTATGGCGGCCCCTATCCGGTGCACACGTACACAGGCACCTCGATCCAGACGCCCGGCGACCTCTCGGCGGATTTTCATGACTACGCCGTCGAGTGGGAGGAGGGCGTGATCCGTTGGTATTTCGACGGCGAGCTGTACCTCACCCAGCACCAGTGGTTCAGCGGTGGCGGCACGTATCCCGCCCCCTTCGACAAGCGATTCCATCTTCTTCTCAATGTTGCCGTGGGGGGGAACTTCCTGCCCAATCCCCCGCCTGACGCCAATTACTTCCCGCAGGAAATGGAGGTAGACTGGGTGCGCGTCTACCAGCGGAGCGCTCCCGTCGCGCAGGAAGCCTTCCCGGGGCCGCCTCCCACTTTGCCGGCACGCATCGAGGCCGAGAACTTCGATACCGGCGGCCAGGGAGTCGGCTATCTCGACAATACGACGGCCAACCAGGGAGGGGCATATCGCACGGGCGAACTCGTCGACATCGAACCCACCTTCGACGCGGGGCTGGGTCACAACATCGGTTGGATCACCCCGGGCGAATACCTGGAATACACGGTCCACGTTGCCTCGCCGGGGACGTATCGTCTGGACGCCCGCGTGGCCTCGAACGATGGCCCCGACAGCTTCGAGATCCGCATCACTCCCGGCACGGGATCCCCCGTCACCCGTGTGACGAACTTCAACGCCACGGGTGGTTTCCAGACGTGGGAGACCATCCAGGCGGGCGAGTTCTTCCTGCCCGCGGGGGGCGCGGCGATCCGCTTCAAGGCGCTCACCAATGAATTCAACCTCAATTGGATAGAGGCCGTGTTTGTGTCGCCAGACCCCGGCTCCGAGTCGCCGGCG
>CAYTRP010000037.1:1359-2766 GCA_964440195.1 uncultured Candidatus Sumerlaeota bacterium | reverse complement strand
CGAGATCAACTTTGACAACAGCCCGGTCACGGGACCCACGGGCGGAGTCATCGGCAAGGAATGGGGGTACGGGAACCCGTTCTTCTCGGGCAGCCCCATCACGTCCTTTGTGCCAAACGCGGGCGGGCTTGCCTATGACATCGCCGGGAACCTGGCAAACGGGGGCAACAGCTTCTCCTATGTTGTCTTCTACGTTCGTACCGATCCGGACAGCAACACGGGTCGCGACTTCTCCGCGGCGACCCATCTCCAGTTCGATGCCCGCGTCAATGCGGGGAACAACCTCGCGTGGAATGTGCGGCTTGAGGACAGCGACGGCGATCCGGCACTCGAGTACCTGGCCGACCGCGTGGCATTGAACACGCTCGGTCCGACCTTCCAGACCGTGACGATCCCCGTCTCCGAGTTCACCGACGGCAACAACGGCGTGCCGGTGAACATGGAGGCTGTCCGCGCCATCACCCTCTTTGCGGACGGCGGACCCACTTCCCAGACCGCCACCCTGACACCACGCTTGACGATCGACAACCTGAGGTTTCTTTTTCCGGCCCCCATCATGCCGGGCGACGCGGACGGCGATGGCGTGTTGAGCGTCGCGGACGTGACCGCCATCCACAATTTCCTTGCCGGGCTCGGTCCCTCGCCCCTCCCGGGCAACGGAGACGTCAATGGCGACGGGCTCGTGAACGACACCGACGCCGACCTGATCGTCGACCATCTGGTGAACGCCACGCCGCTGCCCTGACGCACGGGCGTGCCTCATTGCTTCGGGATGGTTTCTTGAGGGTGTGCGCCCCGGTGGCGGCCAAGCCGGGGAGGGTCAAACTTTGCCCGCCTTGGTCGCGATCCGGGGCCGGGCCGTCGATTCGCGCACGATCAAGGGTGTTTCGATTACGATCGGTTGCAGGATCCGCGCGGGATCCTCGAGCTTGCGCATGAATGCATGGCCGAGCGCGTCGCCCAACTCCGTCCCGAAATGGCGCACGGTCGTCAGGTGCGGGTGAAAGAACAGGCACCAGTTGTTGTCGTCGAACCCCACGATCGAGAGATCGTCCGGCACGATGCGATTCCATCGGCGGGCGCTCGCCATGGCACCGGCCGCGATCACGTCGCTGGCACACACCACCGCGGATGGCGAGGCATCCGAGCGCGACAGGATCCCATCCATGGCCTCCGCGCCCCGCGAGAATCCCTCGCCAAAGTCGCACGCGCGAATGCTCTCCTCGCGCACCCTCAACCCGCACTCCTGCATGCCCGCGCGGAAGCCCGTCTCGCGCTGCAAGGAATCCACCCAGCCGGGCGTTCCGCCGAGGTAGGCAATCTCGCGGTGCCCCAGGGAGTAGAGGTGCCGCACCGCGGCACGGGTCCCCGCCGGGACGCCGGGAATGGTCATCTTCGCCCCGGTGA
>CAYTRP010000037.1:0-1349 GCA_964440195.1 uncultured Candidatus Sumerlaeota bacterium | reverse complement strand
CGAACCCCACGAATCCAAGACGCCCCACCCAATCCCCACCGGCGGCCGGAAGGCTCGCGACCATGATGGGCGCGTCGATTTCCGCCAATGCACCGAGTTCATCGGGCGGGAGCACATCGAACCGGATGACCGCGCCCCGCACCGCATTGCTGGCGACGAGGCGCCTGACCAGGTCCGACACCTTCTCGCCCGCGTCGGGGATAGTCAGGTCCAGGGACAAGCCGCAGCTCGAAACGACGGCCTCGAAGGCCGACAGCGTGTCGCTATGGAATTCACCGCGCAATCCGCCGGGCGATGCCACGATAAAGGCCACGGCACGCGAATGTCCCTGGCGCAGGGCGCGCGCCCAGGAGTTGGGGACATAGCCGACTTCCCGGGCCGCCTCCAGTACCCGGCGCCGCGTCGATTCCGACACCCTGTCGGAGTTGCTGAAGACGCGCGAAACCGTCATCAGGGACACGCCCGCCTTGGCGGCGACATAGCGCGCGCCGCTTTCAGGGACAGGATTGGGCCGGGGGGGAGTCATGAGGCGATCCGTGCGTGGCGGCGACAGATTTCAACCAATCGGCCAGCCAGTTGAAATCACGCCGCCGGAGAGTGCGAGGGCTTTCCACACAGGCGGCGCATGGGAGGAGATTCTTCCCGGCGAGTGGAGTTTCGCACCGGAAATAATTGCGAAGCCGCGTCCGCAATCGTCCCGGCCCTAGGCCACAAGTCTTGGCTTCTCAAGACGCAGGTGGGAGCCCTTTGCCTCGCAGTAGGAATACCTGACCGATTGCCAGCAGCTTGCCAAGGCGAGCAAATCGAGCCCTCGTGCTCTCTTCGTCTGGAGGGGCATGCGGCCAGATGGCTCCTCGTGGGCTCCCGTCAAAACCATCACCGACAGCCGAAGGCGATACGGGTCCTCCACGTGAGCAACGACTCCCTGGCCCAGGAGTCTGGCGATGACGGACGACGTTCCAACGTGAGTCGGCGGATAGGGTGGAAGGGCACCGTTCACTTCGAGACCGCTTCCCGGGTCCTCGATTTCGAGGGCAAAGTCCAGCGCCTCGCCCGGAGCGATCCTCCAGAACGACATGGTGACCAGATTGAGCCGCCCGGGCGCCGCCTCTTGGGACAACGCATTGCGGCAGGCTTCGGCCACGGAGAGCCTGAGCACCAGTGCCAACTCCGGTTGTAGCTGGCCACTCCCGCCGAGGAATGTCTCCGTCAATTCCTCGAGCACGGCGAGTGACTCGGGGGAGCACGGAACCGTCAGCGTATAGATCAGGTTGGATGCTTCGGGGACCATGGTCAGAACTCGAGAACGGTTGGTTCGTTATCCGTGACCCGGTAGGGTTTGTCGAGGA
>CAYTRP010000036.1:0-14549 GCA_964440195.1 uncultured Candidatus Sumerlaeota bacterium | reverse complement strand
CCCGCACATGCGGTCGCGTTGGCACTCCTGCGGCTGGTCCAGCGTCCCATCGCCGCGCCCAGCGCAAATCGCAGCAACCGCATCTCGCCAACCCGGGCGGAGCATGTCGTCGCGGAGTTCGGTGACCGGATCGATGCCGTGGTGGATGGCGGCCCATGCGCTGTTGGCATTGAGTCCACCGTTTGCGAGATCGCTTCGGAGGGCTTTAGAATCCTGCGCCCGGGGGCCATCCCGGAGGCGCGGATCCAGCAGGTTACCGGGCGCGCGGCGCTTCCCGCGGCGGGGTTGCCCCAGGCTATTGGGGGACGGCCCTCGCCCGGGATGTTTCCGCGCCATTACGCGCCGCATATTCCCCTGCAAGTGAGGCCTTCCCATGAGCTTGAGTCTCCACCGCCGGACGTGGTGGTGATCCGGCTCGGAAGGACCGGCAACACTCCACAGCGTACCATACCCTCTGATCCCCGTGGGTTTGCCACGGCCCTCTATTCGACTCTTCGGTGGGCTGAATCCGTCGAGGGGGCCACGACGATTTGGTTGGAAAGCCCCCCGACGGGCCCGGAGTGGGACGCGATTTGGGATCGGCTTCGCCGAGCTTCGAAGAGCGCGGAGCACGAAGAAGCTTGAAGAGGACGCTCATAAGATTTTGTTTGTCAGCACTATAGAATACACTTGGCCCGAAGTCTTCTTTTGAGCTTGAAGTTGGCCCGATTTTTCCTACTGTTTCGACGGGTTTATTATCTCTATCGGATGACAAGATTAATGTCCGCCGCCCTTGCCAACTCTCCCTTACCCTCCCTCGATGAAATCGAGCAACTCAACGCTGAGTTCGAGGGCAAGGACGCCGAGGAAATCATCAGTTGGTCCATCCAGACGTATGCGCCCCGCATCGCCGTGACTTCCTCCTTCGGCGCGTCTTCCGGGGCCATCCTGCATATGATCGCGCAGATCGACAACACGGTCCCCGTGATCTTCCTGCAGACGCACTACCACTTCGAGGAGACCCTTCGATTTCGCGACCAGCTCGCCGACAAGTATGGGCTCGTCGTGGAGAATTGGGAGGCATGGGGGGGGCGGCCCGCCTTTCTCCGCCAGTATCCGGAGGATCTGTACGCGCAGGAAACCCTGATGGACCAACCAATCCCCCCCGGCGCGGAAGGCAGGGTGCACACGGGCGTGGACCTCTGCTGCTGGATGAACAAGGTGGAGCCGCAGCGGCGCGCGCTGCGCATGCGCGATGCCTACCTGACCTCGCTCCGTCGCGATGGCGGGACCGAGCGGCGTGCCCGCACGCGCATCCTTGAGATGTACAAGGGGGCTGACCGCGACAAGCCGGTCGTCAAGATCAACCCCATGGCAAACTGGACCAAGCAGCAGATGTGGCGCTATATCAACGACCACAAGATCCCCGTCCACGAACTCTTTCTGGAGGGCTACAAGTCCATCGGCTGCGCGCCCTGCACGCTCCCCACGGCTCCCGGCGCCGACGAACGTTCCAGTAGATGGTCGGGCGTGCAGAAGAAGGAATGCGGGATCCACACGGCGGACACTCCGTTGAACTATAGCATTTGAGGCTCTCGTTCCCGCCTTGACGAACCGAACGGCCCGGCACTTGCATCCCTCCCGCAGGATGGCGTTGCGAGCGCGAAAGGAACGACCCCTTGGCAGAAACCTCCGAGAAGACCTATTACCGTGCCAGCCTCGGCCTGAAGAAGGACGTGGCCCCGACGCTGGAGGCGGACTATAGCAGCCAACTCATCGACGGCCTGCGGGCGCGAAACGGAATCCTCGCGGTCCCCCAAGCGGGCCTCACGTTCCATCTGGCGCGCGACTTCGGGTTTTGCTACGGGGTGGACAAGGCCATCGACATGGCCTATGAGACGCGCCTCAAGTTCCCCGAGCGGCGCATCTTCCTTCTCACCGAGATCATCCACAACCCGCGCGTCAACCAACGCATGGTGGAGATGGGCATCGTTTTCCTTTCCGGTCGGGACGCCAGCGCCGGGTATTCCCTGGAGAGCATTACGCCCGAGGATGTCGTGCTCATCCCGGCCTTTGGGGTCGCGTCGTCGTTGTTTCGGCAACTTCGCTCGCTCGGGTGCATCCTCGTGGACACAACCTGCGGGTCGGTCGTTCATGTGTGGAAACGCGTCGAGCGCTACGCCCGCGATGGGTTTACCTCCCTCGTCCACGGAAAGTACTATCACGAGGAGACGATCGCCACCGTTTCGCAGGCGACGGCCCAGGGCGGCCACTTTCTTGTCGTTCGCGACAAGGCGGAGGCCCGGCGGGTTTGCGACTTCATAGAGGAGAAGCTGACCGGCCCCGAATTGATGGCCGGCTTTCATCCCGACGCGAGTTCGCCGGGCTTTGACCCAGCTCTCCATCTGGGTCGCATCGGCGTGGCCAACCAAACCACGATGCTTGCGAGCGAATCCCTGGAAATCGGCCGGATGGTCAGTGGCGCCTTTGACCGCCGGTACGGCGTCGATCACTTGCAGGAGCACTTCCGTTCGTTCGACACGATTTGCAGCGCCACGCAGGACCGCCAGGATGCGATGATTGCGCTCCTGACGGAGAAGCCGCTCGATCTGGTGCTTGTGATCGGAGGGTACAACTCCTCCAACACGGGCCACTTGCTGGCCGTGGCGCTTGAAAAGTGCGCGGCCTATCACATCGGCGACTCCGGCGAGATTCTCTCCGAACAGGAGATCCGCCATCTTCCCCGTCTGGCGAAGGAACCGGTCATCGCCACCGGTTGGTTGCCCGGCGGGCCGATTCACATCGGCCTCACTGCCGGGGCCAGCACCCCAAACAAAGCCATAGCGGACACCATCGGGCGCCTATTGCACGTGCGCGGATGTTCCATGTCATCGGCCCTCGAAGCCCTGGATTCCTGACCGGCTCCTCTTTTTCTCTCGCGCGTCCCCGCTGTCCTTGCCCCCTGCGGCGAGGCCGTGTTCCCGTGGCTCAACCTCGGAAAAGGTGGAGCCGGCGCAGGCACATGATCAGGCGATTGACAGTCACTCCGGATGGCAAGGGGCTTCACGAGATCACGCACGAAGTCGGTGAAATCATTCGCGATTCCGGCATACGCGAGGGCCTGTGCACGCTGATGATCCAGCACACGTCCGCGAGCCTCACCATCCAGGAAAACGGCGATCCTTCCGCGCGCCGGGATCTTGAGGCGTGGATCGAGCGCCTGGTCCCCGAGGACGATTCGCTCTACACCCACAATCTTGAAGGCCCCGACGACATGCCGGCCCACATCATGGCGGCGCTCACGGCAACGACTCTCTCCATTCCCGTCATGGACGGGCGACCGGCTCTCGGACTGTGGCAGGGCATCTTCATCTGGGAACACCGTCGCCATCGGACGGCGCGCAGCGTGGTCATCCACATCGGCCAGTGATTCCCGCCTCGGCCGCATCCATCACCTGCCGGCAATTCATCGGAAGTCCTCCATTTTGATTCCCCTCATTCGTCCAGATGGCTTGACGATGAGGGGCAGACCGGGTGATACATTGGGAAAGTGCCAGCGGCATTTTCCCAACCTTGAAGAGCATGAGGCTGCCATGAAGACGATCGAAAGGAAGTCTGGCTGGCGATCCATTCTGACGACATTCTGCGCATCCGCGCTCTGCCTTCCGGCAGTCGCCTCTTCCCCAACTCCGCCGGACGGCGCCGAACGGCGCGAGCAACTCGCACGAAGTCTGGAATCGCAGTCGGCCGCCACCAGGATGGAAGCGGAACGGCGCGGAATCCCACGCGAGATCTTCACCATCGAGGGGGAAAGGGGATGGCTGACCGGGTTTCAGGACCGGCGCCCGATCTATACCACGCCCCTCTCCCAATCGGGAGCGCTCTCCATCAATGTCCCCAAGGTTCTGGACGACTATTGGCCGGCCATTTCGGGCGAGCCGTCCATTCTCGGAGTCTGGGACGCCGGTGCCGTCCGCCCCGACCATCCCGAACTCATCGGGCGCGTTACCAATATGGAGGCCCCGCCGCTCACGGTCAGCGATCACGCAACAGCCGTCGCCGGCATGGCGGGCTCGTCGGGGGTGGATCCCGCCGCGCGCGGGATGCTTCCGAGCATCCTGATCGATGCCTATAACATCGAGGATGACTTGCTTGAGATGACGGAGCGGGCGCTGGAGCTTCCCCTCGGAGCCGGTCCGGCAAACCTCGCCGTCTCGAACCATTCATACGGCGATTTCGTGGGATGGGCCCAAGCTCGCATTCAAGTCGGCCCGGGCGAGTTCTGGCAAGGCTGGTTTTGGTTCGGGAATTGGCCGGAGAGGGAGGACAGACGCTTTGGGCAATACAACAAGAAGGCCCGCGATTGGGATGCGCTCTGCCAGGCAGCGCCCTACTACCTTCCCGTTCGCGCCGGCGGGAATGACCGGACCGAGGGGCTCCTGTCGAACGGGGCAAGCTTTCGATACTGGGACATGGAAAGCGAAACGTGGGTTCTCAAGTCGTTCAATTCCGCCACCGACCCCTTCCCCGACAACTTCAAGTCGGGCGGCCATGACACCATCGGAACGTTTGCCGGCGCAAAGAACATCCTGACCATTGGGGCGCACACGGTCGCCATCTCCCTGAACCAACGCAAGACCGAGGCGTCGCTGATGGCCCCCTTTAGCAGTTGGGGGCCAACCGACGATGGGCGAATCAAGCCGGATGTCGTTGCCACGGGCGATGAGGTCATGACGCTGTGGGGAACCGATCCCTTTTTCTATGCGGCAGGCAGCGGCACCAGCTTCTCCTCCCCCGCCGTGGCCGCCGTGTGCCTTTTTCTCCAGCAGATGCATGCGAGCGGGTCGGGACTCCCGATGCTTTCGAGTACCCTCAAGGCGCTGTTGATTCACACCGCATCCGAGGTGGGACCACCCGGACCGGACTACCGGGACGGATGGGGCTTGGTGGATGCCCTTGCCGCCGCGGATCTGCTGGATGCCCACCTTCAGCAACCGGAAGCCGGACTGCTGACCACTGGCGCACTCCTTCAGGAGGACACTTTCCAGGTCCACTTTGTGTCCGATGGCGTTTCGCCATTACGAGCCACGCTCTGCTGGACCGATCCCCCGGGTCCCATCATCACCGGGATGAACGATCCGACCAGCGTGCTGGTCAACGACCTTGACCTCCGCATCACCGGGCCGGATTCCGGGCCCGTCCATTACCCCTACCGCATGGACCCTGGCAATCCCCTCGATCCGGCGACTTTGGGAGACAACTCCGTCGACAACGTCGAGCAGGTCCACATTCCGGCACCTCCCGCCGGAGAGTACACGCTGACGGTTTCCCACAAGGGGGCTCTCGAAGGCCCCTCGCAGTCATTTTCGCTGATCATGACCGGGCATCGACTGCCCGGGATGGAAGTGCGCCCCACCAGCGATTTGTCGTTTTTGCATGTCGTTGGAGACGAACCTCCGGTCCTGTCGTGGAGCCTGCACAATCCGTCGGACGATCCGCAGCCCTGGTCTGTCGATTCCCGGCCCGACTGGCTCGCGTTCGATTCCGAGTCCGGGATCATTCCCGCAATGGGAAGCGTGCCAGTCAGTGCCACATTTGACTTCTCGAACTCCACGCTCGGGTTTGCTCCTCATGATGCGAGCGTCATCTTCCTCCAGGACTCGCAGTCCATCCACCGTCGGCAAAGGGTTGCCGTGGATGTCTGGCCGGAATCGGATCCCAACATCCAGGAGGACTTCGAGTCAGGCGTCCTGAATGATATCTGGCGCGTGACGGGAACCGGTCAGTACCGGGGAATCGTGAGGAGCGATCTCGCCCCGCTCGGGCTGTTTCATTTCGTGATGGACGATTACATGCTCGGTGGCGCCCGGTCTCGAATCGAGCTCAATACCCTGCTGAATGTCGGCGGATGGAGGGACATTTCCGTCTCCTTCGCCACCAAGTCGTTTCACAATCCCTCGCTTGGCCCCCCGTCGAATCCGTATCTTGGGGGCTCCGTAACGACGGGAGTGGCCATCAGCGAAGACGGCCTGGTATGGCACGAGGTGATGCCGTTGACGGGAGCCAACATCAGCCTGAGTTATCAGCCCAAGGCTCTCGACCTGAGTGCCGCGCTGCAGAACACGGGACTTCAGGACTCCGGGCGGATCTTCCTGCGATTCTCCACGTTCGTGCGCCAACCGGCAGACGGTCCGACCAACAGGACAGGGCTGACGATCGACAATGTTGTCATCACGGGCGTCCCTCGGGAGTGGGATACCTGGAGCATCCACTGATCGCCTGAAGTTCCAATTCCCGTCCCAAGACAAAGAGCGGGGGACACATGACGTGCCCCCCGCGATGGTTTTCGACCCGACGGCATGAATCGAGGGGATTTTCTAGTCCCGTCCCGACCCGATCTTCTCGCTGTCCGGGCGGCGCTCGGACGGCTGGAACATGCCGCTCTCGCGCAGGTCGGCGCGGTCTTCGGGGTCCGGGGTACTCGTCCCGTACCGGTAGTAGCCGGTGTAGTAGTAGGCCCGATCCGCGCGCCGCACGCGGTTTTGATGATTGTAGACGACGCCCAGCAGGCGAGCCTTCATCGACTGAAGTTGCGTGACGATCTTCTTGAAGCCGTCGATTCTCGTCTTGCCGATGCTCACGACAAGCACCACTCCGTCAACCTTGCGGCTAAGCACGAATGCGTCGGACATGCCATGGAGCGGCGTGCTGTCGACGACGATCGTCTTGTAGCGCTCGCGGAGTTCGTCGAAGATGTCGGACATCATGGGGGATTCGAGAAGTTCGACCGGACAAGGGGACTTGGGGCCCACGGGCATGATGTCGAGATTCTCGATGCCGGTCGGAACGATGACGTTTTCCGAAGTCATCTGCCCCGTAAGCACGTCCGACAATCCGGGGCGCTTTGGCACGCCGAAGATGCGATGGAGGCTCGGCAATTTCAGGTCCGCATCTATCAGGAGCGTCCTCTCGCCGAGTGTGGCAAAGGAAATGGCCAGATTCGCTGCGGCGGTTGACTTGCCTTCCGAGGGAAAGCAACTGGTCACCTGGATCAACTGGGGGGAATGCCCGGCGGTCGAATACTGAAGCGAGGTCCTGAGCAGGCGGAATGCCTCCGCCTCCGACGAATAGGGATCCACGGTGTGGATCAGGCGAATGACGTTTCGCCGGCCGCGCTTGCGGCCAAACGGAACGCGCATCGCATTGCCCCCCATGAACGGTATCAGGCCCAGCGTCGGGAGGCCGAAGATCCGTTCCACGGAGCGGGGATCGCTGATGGAGAGATCGAGGAAGTTCAGGCCCAGGGCCAGCGCGCAACCAAACAGGAAGCCCATGATCGTGTAGATCGCCAACGAGCGCGTGACCCGGGGCTCGCTGGGGAATGTCGGGACCTTCGCCCGGTCGGTGATCGAGACCTGTCCCGTTTCGGCGTCGCGGCCGACGGCAACTTCGCCATAGCGGGCCAACACCGTGCGGTAGTTCTGCTCCTTGGTCTCCCGCTCGCTTTCCAGCCGCCGGATGGGGAGCATGCGAACGGACAAATCCTGAAGCTCGCGCTCCAGCTTGCCCTGGACGACGTACAGGGCGGCGACGCCCGCCTTCAATTGGGTGATTTCGCCCAGCCGCGTCCGGTAAATGTCCTCCTCCATCCGCTTCATCATGCGTTGCAGCTCGGCGATACGCAGATTCAGGTTGTTCAATTGCGGGTTGGCGGCCCCCGCGATGGACATCAGGGCGGTCCGCTCAAGCTCGAGTCCGCGAAGGTCCTTTTGGAGCGCCAGGTACTCCGTGTCTGCCTGGAGAATCACCGTGCGGATGTTCTCGTCCTGGCTCAACTTCTCGTCCGCCAGCGATTCCAGCGTTGCCAGTTGGATTTCCTTGCGCTGGCGGTCGCGAATGGTATCCGCAAGGTTCGACCTTGTGACTTCCTGTAGTTCCGTCAGCATCCTGATGTCGTTCTCGTTGTTGAGGACAAACAACTGGTTGTCGATGCTCTCCAACTGTGCCTGAAGCGCGGACACCTCGCGCTCAAGGAACACCTTGGCGGAGTCGTAGGTGCGAATCTTTTGCTCCTCGACGTGCGCCTGGAACTGGATGGCAAACTCATCGGCGATGCGCGCGGCCATGACATTGTCGGTATGGCGGACAATGATCTCGATCAGCTTCGTGTCCGGCAATCGCCGCAAGGCGACCATGTTCTGCATCGAGGTGATGCGCTGCTGCTCGCGCGCGATCTCCGGATCAATCGGGCGAGGACGGCTCTTCATGATCGAAGAGGTTATGTTGTAGCGAATCTGCGCGATCCATTGGTTGACGTAGTCCATGGGCGAGCTTTGGGTGGTTTGAACCACCGCCTGTGCCTCGTTCAGCCCCAGTGCCCCGATGACCGCCTTCGCGATCGCGCCGCTTCGGATGATCTCCATCTGGGTGCGCAACTCGTCGTGAATATTCACGCGGCGGCCGATGTCGGCGAAATCGACGACCTGGAGGGCCGTCGGCTCGTAGCGCACGACGGCGACCGCCGTGTAGACCGGCCTCGCGCGGCGAAGCTGCAGTGCGCCAACGGTCAGGAACACGAACACGCAGAAGAGCACCAGCCAGCGCTTGTCCCAGATGACCCCAAGGTACTTGAGGACTTCGTTGCCCTGGCTGGATTCCTGCTCCGCCTGCGGCTGCATTCCAACCGCGGCGAGCAAGTCCATCTGTTCCGCCGTCAGGCCCTGGCCGGATTGCTTTGGGTTGTTCGGTTTCAAGAGGCACCTTCCCTGACCAAGTCGTTCGAGGTTCGCGGCCCAGGGCCACGGCAATGACAGCGGCCTTCATGCCTTATCCGGACGGATTGTAGGTCGTGTTGATGCCCGTGGAGATCGACGCGCGCACCAGGTTGCCAATCCACTCGAGTGTTGCCCGGAAGCCATGCATGCGCACCAGGACCGTGTCGCCATCGGCGAGGAAGAAGTCCTCGGTCTTGCGGCTCATGATCCGGCGAATGTTCATTTCATAGGTGACCAGTTGGCCGTCGGGGTAGGTGCGCGTGACTTCGAGTGTCGAGGCGGCGCCAAAGCGCAGCCCACGGACGTCGTTGAGGGTCTCGGCCACCGTTCTGACCTTTGGTCCCATGTAAACCACCATGGGGTTCTTCGCCCATCCATGGATGTGCACGCTCCCCGCGGGCGGAACGTAGACGATGTCGTTCGGGGCAAGGGGGATGTTGTACTTCATCCGGCTGTCCCGCGAGAAGTCCTCCAGCGGGATCACGATCTCCTCGCGCGAGACAATCTCGCCATCCACCGTCAGCATTTCGAGGATTTCTTCCAGGGTCTTGTTGGCGCGCATGTCCGCCGTGATTCTCTCGCGGTAGACCATCACGATGCGCGAAGGCGCCAACCCCCCCCCGGGTCCCCCCGGCGAGAGCCCGCCCGCGCGGAAGACGGCGTCCTGCAGGGTGTCGCCGTAGATGTAGGGATACCTGTTCGGTTCGCGAACGGAGCCGATGACCGAGATCACATTTTGCGAGAAGTAGACCACCCGGACAACGGGCTGCGGGTTCTGGAAGAACTCCGAATACGCCAAGTCCAAGTCCTCTTGGAGCTGGGCGGGAGTCTTGCCAAGGACGCGGATCGAGCCGATGGGGTGCAGGCTCAGCGTCGGACTCTCGGTCAGGGTGAACTCGATCCCCCGGCCCTCGCGTCCCTGGAGGGGATTGTTCTGCGGAACCCCGACGAGGCTGATCTCGATGATGTCGCCCGGGGAGAGGAAATAGTCCCGGTCCGTCAGGGAGGGAATCTGCTTGGCCAGCACGTTCTCGACATCGAGCGGATTGAACTGATCCGTGAAGTCGATGGGCCGCCCGACGATCCTGCGATTGGCATCATGCCAACAGCCCGACATGCAGAGGGCCACGCCCACAAGGGTCAGGATCCACGCCGCGCGCAATAGCCCCACAAGTCCCCCGCGTTGTTGCATTGCCATCAGGAATCCAGCCTCCGGTGCTCGGTCAAGAACTACTCGCTTCTCATCGAATCGGACCGCCGCTTGACGATCAGGAGCGAGCCTTCATTCAACGCCAAGGCCAACACAATCAAGAAGACGTAGCCCACGAGTGGGATTCGCAAGTGGAAATCCACCATGGAGTGGGCCATCGCCGTCAAGACCCCCGCCAGGGCGGCCCGCTGGAGCATCCGTTCCGACCAGGAGTGCCCCACCTGTACCTCCGCCCAGTCCCTCATGACCGCCCGGAAGAAAGGGATCAAGAGGGCCACCAAAATGAAACTCGCCGGGATGCCAACCTCTGCAACAAGCTGGACCGGGTCACTGTGAGTCCGAATCGGAGCCTTTGTCATCGGCAAGTCGGCCTTCCAGGTCAGGACGCCCTCGACCCCCTCCAGCCCCAAACCCGTCCAGGGAGACTCCATCAGGCCCTCGAGCGTCGCGCGCATGTACTCCAGCCGGCCTGTGTCACCCAGCCCGGCGGTTGATTCCACCCGGTCGGTCAGGGATTGCCGGATCTGGGCGGATTCCAGCATCACGATGCCGGCAAGGCTCACAAGCACCAGACCGGCCAATCCGCTGGCCAATGCCCGAAAATCGAGGTAGACTTGCTCGTTTTGCCACTCCCGCAACCGGCCGTACCACTCGATCAGGGCCCAGGCGATGATGATCGAGCCCGCAATCATGATCGAGCCGCGCGAATAGCTTGTCAGCCAACCCAGGATGACAAGCAATCCGATGCCATAAAGAATCAACAGGGGGTTCGAGCCGGAAGTGAGGCGCCCGCGGAGTATTGGAACCAGCTTCTGGGCCTGAACCAGCGAGGCGAAATAGAGGGGGATTCCCATCGCGACCATGGCAGCGTGATGGTTGGGATTGTAAATCGTCCCGTAGGTTCTTCCCACCCCCGTGGAAACGTAAGTGTAGAGTCCCCAGATCCCCTCAAGTCCGCAGGCGATCACCACGATCAGGATCAGGTGGATGGCACAGGAGCGTCTGGAAGCAAGAAGGCACGAGGCCCCCATCAATGCCCAAGCCGAAACGAGGTACGACCAGACGCGCCAGGCGCGGTCCGCATTGAGGACCAGAGGGAGGCTTTCCGGCTCGGGAAATCCCACAAGGACGAGCGACTCGGCAAGGCTCCTCCACAGGGGCGATACCCATGTGACGAGTGCCGATGGATACCAGAGAAGCTGGAGGCCTGTCCAGGCGATGAGGACGCTGAACATCGCCATGAACCAGAGGCTTGCTCGCATCGAGGGCTCCTGCCATCGACCGAACAACAACCCCGCGACTGTCCATGTGCCCAGATAGGCTGCTCCCGCATTGACCATCCACATCCATGTTGGCGTTGCCACAAAGCCACTGGTGGCAAATCCGCCGATCAGGATGCCGGCGATTGCAACCTCGGCCATCAAGTCGCCCAGGCGAACCACCAAGGGCGGCGGAATGCGAGGCCGGCGCCTCCAGTGAATGACATCCTCAACCTGCTCGATGCTCACGGCGCGGACTCCAGCGTGGGATCCGAAAAGGCAACGGCACCCAGGAAAATTGCCTGCCGCGTCTCGCCAACCCCTTCCCCCCTGCGCACCCACTCCAGTTCCACGTTGAGCACCTCCGGCTTCGGCTGGGCGGGTACCACGAGCGCCAATTCACTCCAGCCGCCCTGGCGCGGATCAGTGGCCGGTCCGTGAACGAGATTGTTTGGCGTCCGCGCCCGCATCGTCAGCACGCCCCCGTAGAATGGCTCCTGGCTGACGCGCAGGGTGATCCTGACCGGGACATTCGCGGGGATGATCGTGCGATAGGGCGTCCATCTGAACTGGCGCCCACTTTCCGACCCAACAGCGATTTCCATCATGCCGCTCGTATCCGAACCGCTTGGGCTCGGCGCGACCCAGCGGACCTCGATGTCCCCGACATCCTTGGGAGCTTGCCATCCAAGAGGGAATACCCCTGCCTTCGGCGGAAGGGAAAGATCGGCATTCGCCGTAAAGAGGCCGGGAAGGGGCTCCTCCAATTCGACTCCCTCCATCGCCCAAAGTGAAAGCAGGATCACAAATCGGCGCGTCCTTTCCATCAGGACGGCCAACTGGCGGCGAAACTCGTGTTCCCGAATGACTTCGGTGGGCAGCTCCCGGATCGTTTCCTCAACCCTCGCGGGATCGGCATTGATGATCGCTTGCGTCAGGAGAAACAGGCCCTCGCTGCCGATCCCATCGTAAGACACCAAGGAGAATATGCGAGGCGGAGCGATGCCGATACCGGCCAACTCGCCCGCGGCCTGCTCCCGGAAAGGGGAGCCAAGGCGAGCCACATTCCGGGCAATCGACATCGCGCGATCGGGGTCGTCCAGAAGCCCCCAAAGCCGGATGGCCTCGATCCGCTGGATGGGATAGCGGGGATCAATCTGATCCGAGACGTTCAACGCCGCCCGGGCCCGTTGATCCTCTCCCAGGAACAGGAGAAACCGGGCCGCCTGAACCCAGATTTGGGAATCCAAAGGCCGGTAGACCAGGGCCCTGCCGACTTCCGAAAGGGCGCGTTCATACGGAGGAGGAAAGAGTTCCACCGCCAGCAAGTCGGCGAAATAGGAATGGCTTCGCCCGCGACGCGGCACCTCAAGTCCCGATTCCTTCGCCTCCATGATCGCGCGCGGTTCGTCCCTGAGAAGGCGCGAGAATTCGCGCTCGGAATTCATCCGTCTCTCGATGGCGATCGTCCAAAACGAAAAACCAATCGCCGCGGCGACCAGCACAGGGATGAAAATGGCGGGTGAATGAAGCTTCAACTGACACTCGCTGGGGGGGCGGGAGAACCCTTGGCGCCCGTCAATCCAGCGACCTCGGGGAACTGTCCTGTTCTGTCAGGGGCGACCTGCGGGGCGAGAGCCGAATGGCTGGCGCCATGGCTCGGGGATGGACCCCCCTCCGGCCGCGCTCCTGAACCACCTCTTGAAAGAGGCGCCCGAAGCGGGCGCAAGCGCGTTCACGGTCAAACCACTTCTCAAAGTACGCCCTTCCATTCAAACCCAACTGCCGGGTCTTCGCGGGATTGGCGGCCAATTCCCGGACGGCCTCCACAAAACCCTCGGGATCATTGGCGCCGACCCGAATCCCACAGCGGGCATCGCGAAGTATCTGGGCCACCTCGTTATGGGCGCTGCCGACGAAAACGACCGGTCTGGCGGCCGCCATGACCCCGTAGACCTTGCTGGGCACCAGCAGGCCATCAAACTTCGGATCAAGGGTGATCAGGTGGACATCGGGAGCAGAGAGCGAGTGCGAGAGGTTTTCGCGCTCCTGATACGGAAGAAACCGGACCGTTTCGGAAGTCTCGAATCGCTTGAGGCCGTTCTTCAATTCCTCGCACTTCTTGCCCGCGCCCACGAAGAGAAAGTCAAAGGGATGATCTTCCTCGAGTTGATGGATCCCCTTGATGACAGAATCGAAGATGTGGCACGTCCCCATGTTTCCCGAGTACATGACCGTGAACCGGCCGCTCCTCAGGTGGTCGCGGCGGAATTCGTTCTCTTCCTCCGCCACGGGGCGCACTTGATCGGAACACGCCCACGTCTGGATGACTTCCACGCTTTTCTCGGGGACCCCCTTGCCGACGAGGGATTGCTTCATGTCCGACCCGAGGACCACCACGCGATTCGCCGACCAGTAGGACAGGCGCCCCAGAAAGCTCCAAATGCCTGAAATCGGGCCGAATTTCTTCAAGACCCCCGCGCGCGTCGCGATGTCGGGATAGATGTCCATGACCCAATAGACGAACTTGCTGCGACGGAAGAAGCGTGTCCATGTCCCAAGCAGCGAGATCATGGGAGGGGTCGTCAAAGTCACAATAACATCAGGGCGGGGGAGTCGCTGGGTTCTCATGAAAGCGCGGATGTAAAACGAGGCGTAGCCCTTGAGGCGGTCCCGGATGCGCTGGCGGGAATGGGTCGCGAGGGTAACGCGGTGAACGTGGACGCCGTTGATCATCTCCTCGGACGGCAGCCGGATGTCCCGGCCGTCGTATATGCCATCGCCCGTCAGTACGTGGACCTCGTTGCCTTCGCGCGCGAGATGCTCGCACAAGTCGGCCATGAGTTGGGCGGTCGCTGCAAAGTCGGGCGAGTAGTATTGGTTTACGAACAGGTAGCGCATGAGACCCTGATGATCCAATCCTGAACGTCCAGTTGGCGCGTTCACCGGCACCCACTGTTCGATGCCGCGAGTCTAGCCTCCAAAAAATCCCACAAGTCTCGACCGCTGGCCGGTTTCCGCGTGTGCCGGGATTTCCACGCGACCCGGCGTCATCCAAGGCTGCGGCACCATTGAGGCATGACCGCAGCCGCCAACCACCAGCATACATGCGCGAGAGAATATCCCGGGCACGGCAATCGAGTCGAGAGGAAAATGATCCTGTTTGCCCGAGTGGGTGTTGTACAATGTTCTGTTTATTGAATTTGACCGATCCAGTCAAGGCCGGTCGGCACTTAAGGCCTTTACCTCTTCGTGGATGGGATTCGATTTCCCGGCCCTCCATGGATCAGTCTCACAAAGAGACGTCGCATGGGCCTTTGCGCCTTG
>CAYTRP010000035.1:11782-14655 GCA_964440195.1 uncultured Candidatus Sumerlaeota bacterium | reverse complement strand
CAACGGCGAAGGCGAGGGCCGCACAGCCGTTGACATCCCCAACGCCCGCTCTTCCTCTCGCGCGATATGCCGCCAGCAACGAATTCGGAGCCCCTGCCTGTACCCTCGTCGCCGTCCCCCGGGAGCCGATGGGTGCGCGCGACGCGGTTGCTCGCGCTGTTCGCCGGTGGCCAGGGCACCATCCAGGTTCTTAACGTCATCGGCGGACTGTTGCTCATCCGCTTTCTCTCCAAGGAGGCCTACGCGCAGTTCACGCTGGGCAACTCGATGCTCTCGATTCTCGGCGGGCTCATCGAGTTTGGATTCGCGCCCGCCATCGTGGCCCTGGTGGCCGACCGGATCCACGACCGGGCGCTGGTCGGGCGGTATGTGCGTTCGGCATGCTTCTTCCGCGACCGGCTGCTGATGATCGTCGGGCCGGGGGTCTTCATCGCGTTGATCGTGCTGGGGCGGAAACAGGATTGGCCGATCGGCCTGCTTGCCGCCATGGGCATCGTGGTTCTGGCGGCGGGATTCTTTCAGGGACGCAACGTCTACTTTACGATACCGCTGCACATGCACCGCCGGGTTCGCCTGATATATGCCCCCCAGGTCGTCGGCACGCTGGCCAAGGTCGCCGTCTTCATTGTGCTGTGGGCTGCCGGGCTGCTGTCGGCCGTGGTCGCGCTCGGTGTCCACCTCGCGATGGTCGTCGGCGTGGGGCGGACGCTGCGGCGCAGTGCCGCGAAGCACATGGACCCGGTGCGGGTCGGCGATCGAGAGATCAACCGCCGCATGCTGCATCACCTCGCGCCGATGATTCCCATGCATCTCTTCTCGGTGCTGCAGGGGCATCTCCTCGTCGTCCTCGTGACGATCCTGGGGTCCACCACCAACATCGCCGAGATCGGCGCCCTTGGCCGGATCGCCCAGTTGTTCGTCTTCGCCACGGCACTCCACACCGTGCTGGTGATTCCATGGATCGCGCGCACGCCGCGCCAGCGCCTGTTCCGCCGCTACATGGCGGCGGCGGTGTATCCGGTGGTGGTTTGCGCGGCGGCGGTGGTGTTTGCCTTCCTCTTTCCCGGCGTGTTGCTGTGGCTTCTTGGGCCGGCTTACAGCCACCTGCGCACGGAGGTCGGCTGGATGATCCTCGCCGGTGGGCTTCACTATGTCGGGGCCTCCCACTTCCATCTTCATTTTTGCCGGCGGTGGATCTATTGGTGGAGCAGCGTCGCCCAGATCCTTGGCGTTCTTGCCATTCAGATCCTTGGCATTGTCCTCCTTGACCTCTCGCGCACGCAGGAAGCCGTCTTCTTCGCGATCATGACAAACACCGGCATCCTTGTGGTAAACCTCGCGGTTGGGGTGTATGGTTTCTGGGTCGGGCCCCGAGGCGGTGATCCCGGAGAAGACCTCCAACCAACTTCATGACTTCTCTTCCCACAACCCCCCCAACCCCCCCAACCCACCTGCGCGCCATCGTGCCGGCTTTTAGCCCCATGCCCTCCGGCGTGGGAGATTATGCCCTCCTGCTCGCCGGCGAAATGCGGCGCCAGGCAGGTATTCAAACCTCCTTCATCGTCACCCATCCCTCATGGGACGGAGAATCCACCGTCGAGGGCTTTCCCGTCCACTCGCTGCGCGCGCGGCGGCCAGGCCTTCTCGCCAAGGTTCTTGCCGAGGACGACACGCCAGTCGTCCTCCATTATTCCGGCTACGGCTTCCACAACAGGGGCTGCCCCATCTGGTTGTGGCGCGGATTGCATCAATGGCGCCGCCGCAAGGATCCCCGCCTTGTCACCATGCTCCACGAGATTTCCGCCTCGGGCCCCCCATGGACGAGCGCCTTCTGGCTCGGCCCCGCCCAGCACTTCATTGCCGGCCGGATCGTCGTGCGCAGCCAAGCCGTGATGACCAGCCGCGAGGATTTTGCCCGCGAGGCCGATCGCTTTCGGCGCGGGCGCCACCCGCGCGCCCGGCCGCTTCCGATCTTCTCCACCATTGGGGAGCCGGAATCGGTTCGCCCCTTGGGGGAGCGTTCACCCCGTGTCGTGGTTTTCGGAAGTGCTTCATGGAGGGCGCAGGCCTACACCTTCTTCCGCGATTCCCTCGAAAAGACAGTCGCCCATTTCGGGGCCGCCGAGGTCGCCGACATCGGGCCCCCGACCAAGGTCCTCCCGCGCAAGATCGCCGACGTGCCAACCCGGGCCCATGGCCGTCTGGATGCCCATGAGGTTCGCGCGGTGATGGGTGATGCCCTCGCGGGCTTTGTGTGTTATCCCGCCGACTACCTTGCCAAGTCCAGCATCTTCGCCGCCTACTGCGCCCACGGCATGGTCCCCGTGGCCCCCGACCGAAGGCGTCGCGCGTCCGATGGCCTGCGCCCCGGTTCCGAGTTCCTCCTCATCGGCAGCGACCCTCCCCCGCCCGGCGATCCGGCCCGCTGGCAGGCCATCGCCTCCGGCGCGCACGAGTGGTATCGGGGGCACTCCCTCGCCGCCACGGCTTGCGCGTTCCTCGAACTGATGGATTCCGTTGCCATTCGGAAGCCGGTCGCGGCATCCACCTGACATGAACCTGTTGTTCTTCAGCTCGGTTTTTTTTCCCCGCATGGGCGGGATCGAGCAGATCACGCAGGCCCTCGCCGAGGGGGCGCTGGCACGCGGCCATTCGGTCGTCGTCGCCACCCATGAACCCAACCCCGGTGGCCAGGAGCCGTTCCTCTTTCCCGTCGTCCGCCATCTGGGCGCGCAAACGCTGTATCGTCTCGCGCGGGCAAGCGACGTCGTCGTCTTTGGCGGCGTGAGTCTCAAGGCCCTCACACCCGTCGTTGCCGCGAGGCGCCCCATCGTCACGGGCCACCATAACTGGTACCAGATTCCCGGTCGGCG
>CAYTRP010000035.1:0-11772 GCA_964440195.1 uncultured Candidatus Sumerlaeota bacterium | reverse complement strand
GGTGAAGATCGCGCTGCTGGGAACGGTGGGACGCCTGAAGATCGAGGCCGCGCGCCTCTCGCGCGTAAACGTCGCGTGCAGCCGTGCCATCGCGGCCCAACTGCCCGTTCCCTGCGAGGTCATCAACAGCTTCTACGACGATGCCCTCTTCCACCCCGATCCCGGGGTGCCTCGCGACAGGGACCTGATCGCGGTCGGGCGGCTCGTCTCGGACAAGGGGTTCGACATCCTCATCGAGGCGCTGAGTCTGCTCGCCAAGGAGGGCATGACGCCGACGCTCTCCCTTGTGGGAGATGGACCCGAGCAGGAACGTCTGCAAGAGCAGGCGCGGCACCGGGGCGTCGCGGCGCAAATCACGTTTCACGGGCGCCGCGAGGGCGCGGACCTTCGCGGGCTCCTCTGCGCGCACCGGGTGCTGGTGACACCCTCGCGGTGGCCCGAACCGTTTGGAATCGTCGTGGGCGAAGGCCTTGCCTGCGGCTGTGTTCCCATTGGTTCCGATCGTGGAGGATTGCCCGAGGCCATGGGGGGGTGCGGTGTCTTCTTTGAGAGCGAGAACCCGGCGGGGCTTGCTGCGGCGATCCGCAGCGTGCTGCAATCGGCCGATTGGAGAGCCGAATTGATGGCCGATGTGACGAGGCATCTGAAGCCCTTGAAGAAGTCCGTCGCCGTTCCACGCTACCTTGACCTGGTCGAGAAGGCCGCCCACCGGTGAGGATTCTTATTTACTCCCCCCATTTCCATCCCCGCGTCGGCGGGCTGGAGAATGTCGTGCGAGGGTTGGCCGACGCGTTTCACGAGGAGGGGCACGAGGTGACCGTTGCCTGCACCACGGCGGCGGGGAGCGAACCCGACCCGTTCCCGTATCCCGTCGTGCGCGCGGCGCGCGGCGCGGAGCTTCTGCGCCTGACACGCTCCACCGATGTCGTACTTCACGCCTGCGTGAACATCCGCGGGTTGTGGCCGCTGCTCATCACGGGCACTCCCCTGGCCATCACGCACCAGGTTTACCTGACCCACCCCGTTCCCCGGCCAACCCTCGTGTCGAGGGTCGTGCGCGAGGTCAAGCGCCTCTCCACGCGGCGGGCCTTCGTCAACATCGCCTGCAGCGAGTGCCTCGCCCGGCATGTCGGTCCCCGCTGCGTGGCGGTCCCCAATTTCTACGACGACCGCACCTTCCGCGTCATGGAGGGCATTCGCCGAGACAGCGACCTCGTCTTTCTTGGCCGACTCGTCTCGGACAAGGGGGCGGACCTCGCCATCGAGGCATTGCGTCTCCTGCGGGACGAGCGCGGCCTGGCCCCCCTGCTCACGCTGGTCGGTGACGGTCCCGAGCGCGAAGCACTCGAGCGTCAGGCCCGGCAGGCAGGCCTTGCCGGGTTCGTGCGCTTCGCCGGGGTCCTTAAGGGCGAGCAATTGGCCTGCGAATTGAACCGCCACCGCCTGATGGTGGTTCCCTCCCGCTGGCCGGAACCCTTTGGCATTGTTGCCCTGGAGGGAATCGCGTGCGGGCTGGCCGTGGTCGGGACGCGCAACGGAGGGTTGGCCGAGGCGATTGGCCCCTGCGGCGTGGCCGTCGAGAACGGGAATGCCGGCGCACTGGCCGCGGCCATGGCCGAGTTGCTGGCGGACAAGACAAGGATCGAGGCTTGCCGGGAAAGCGCCCCCGCCCATCTCGCCAGGCACACCCGCCGAGTCATCGCCCGGGAATATTTGCGGTTGATTTCCCGGCCATGACACCGCCCCCTGCCCGGGGTGCTGCTCCAGAGAGAATGATCCCGAAACCCCCCCATCATGTTCCATTGGCGAAACCTGATCAAAGCCGCGCTCGTCATCGCCGTCTTCGACGGCGCCTTGCGCAAATGGTTCTTCCCGGGCTTTGCGAACATCCTTTACTTCCTGAAGGACTTTGTCCTCATCGCGGCTTATTTCCAGTTTTTCTTCCTGGAAAACATCCACCCCAGGATCCCCCGTGAGCTGCGCAACGTCGTTCCACTGTTCATCCTGGTGCTGGCCTTCATCAGTCTTCAGGCGCTGAACCCTGCCTTGGGATCGCCCATTGCCGGGATGATGGGGATGCGAAACTACTTCATCTATGCTCCCCTCGTCCTCATCCTGCCGCACGTCTTTCGCACGGAAAAGGAGCTGTTCGACTATCTCCGGTTCTTCGTGCTGCTGATGATTCCCGTCGGGGTCCTCGGCTTTTTCCAGTACATCTCGCCGCCCACTTCGTTCATCAACCGGTACGTCGGCGAGGTGGAGGCCAGTTCGAACGTCGTGCAATTCGGCGAGGGACGCGCGCGCATCACCGGCACGTTCTCCTACATCGGGGGATATGCCGCGCACCTGGCGCTCATGTTTGTCCTGCTCATTCCGTTGTTGTTGTCGACTCCCAGGGGCACCCGGACGCGCGAGCTGCTCCTCCTGGCCCTTGGGCTCACGCTGGCGAACATGCTGATGACCGGTTCGCGGAGCCCCGTCTACGGCAGCGTCCTCTTCATCGTGCTGTACTTCGGCATCCTGATCGTCCATTTCCCCATCGACTTTGCCAAGTACACGCCGCGACTGGCAATGCTCGGCCTGGTGGGCGTGATCGCCATCAGCCAGTCCTCGGCGCTCAAGGCGTTCCAGGACCGCGCCACGAAGGGCAGCGCCTCGCAGGACTCGCGAATGCACCTCTTCTATTGGGGGCGCGCGTACACGGATCTCTTCCGCTACGGCAACGACGGCGGATGGGGGACGGGCTCGATGCACCAGGCCACCGACGCGCTTCGCGACTTCCTCAATCTCCCGCGCGGCGCCCTGACGCCCGCGCTCGAGGACGAGCCGGACCGCATCCTTGCCGAGCAGGGACCCATCGGCTTCGTCCTTTGGTATCTCCTGCGCCTGATACTTCTCTATGTCCTGTGGAAAACCTACCGGCACTTGCGAAAACCCGCCCTCCGCAACTTCGCGCTTGCCGCCTTCCTCTACACGGGTCTTCTCTTCATCAGCCAGATGGTGTTCCACCACACCAACGGGATCTATTACTGGTTTATGACGGGCATGCTCGCCGTTCTTCCGGCGATCGAGCGCAACGAGGCCGAGCGCCTCCGCAAGCTCAAGCTCGCGATCCTCATCGCGTCGTTCCGCAACAAGGAGGAAGAGGCCGAGGGCGAGCAGGAGCCCGTCGCGGCCCTTGCCACGTGAGCCTCGCCGCGCGCCCACCCGCTTACCCATGACCAAGCCCCGCGTCACCCTCGTTCACTTCACCGGCAACCCGAACTCGCGCCAGGCCGCGCGCGCGTTGTGGGAACACGGCATGCTTCACGAGGTCGTCACGACGCTGGGCTTTCGCAACGCGCGCGGCATCGACCGCGTCAGCCGCGGGCTCCCCTCGCCGTGGCGCGAGCGCCTGCACCGCGAGTTGTCCCGCCGCGACTGGCATCTCGACGACGCGGTGAACTTCACCGCCTATCCCGGTCGCGAGGTCCTCCGCCAGTTCACCCAGGCCATCCGGCTCGATCGCCTGCCGCCCCTGCGCCCCAAGAACCAGATCAACGTCAACACAATGATGCTCGACAAGCGCGTGGCCGCGCGCCACCTCAACGGCATTGACGGCATCTACGTCTACGAGGACACGGCCGCGTCGACGTTCGAGGCCGCCCGCGACAAGGGCATCCGCTGCCTCTACGAGCTGCCCATCGTGCATCACGAAACCAGCCGCCGCATCATGGGCGAGGAGGCCGAGCGCTTTCCCGGCCTCAGCTCGTGCCTGATGGCCATCCACGAGCCGGCCTGGAAGGTCGAGCGCAAGCAGCGCGAGCTTGAGCTGGCCGACCACGTCTTCGTCGCCTCGCGCGTCACCCGCGATTCCATCACGGGGCTGGGGGTGCCGGACTCGAAGATCTCGGTCATTCCCTACGGCGCGCCGGTGGACTATTTTACCCCGCGTCCCAAGCCCGACGACAAGTTTCGGGTGATGTTTTGCGGGCTCATCGGCCCTCGCAAGGGGGTGCATTATCTCCTCGATGCATGGAAGAGCCTGCGCCTGCGCGACGCGGAGCTCATGATGGTCGGCGGCATGCAGTTCCCCCGCGATTGGTGGCGGCGCCATGGCGGCAACACGCGACTTGTGGGATCCGTGCCCCATGTGCAGTTGAATGACTGGTACAGCCAGGCCAGCGTCTTCGTCTTTCCCTCCCTCATCGAGGGATTCGCCATGGTGCTGCTCGAGGCCATGGCGTGTGGCATTCCCATCATCGCCACCCCCAACACCGCCGCGCCCGACATCATCACCGATGGCGTCGAGGGCTTCATCGTTCCCATCCGCGACGTCGAATTGTTGCGCGAGCGCATCCAGTGGTGCCACGATCACCCCGGGGAATTGAGGGAGATGGGGCACGCGGCACGGCGGCTCGCGGAACGCTATGATTGGGAGCGCTACAGGCGCCGCCTCGCGCAGGAGGTCGCCCGCCGGTTCGAGGGCGCCGTGGCCGTCCCGTGATCCTTTCCATTTTTCCGGAGCTTGAAAAGCCCGGCGGCATCCAACGCCTCGGGGGCCACGTGGCGCTTGCCCAACTGCTCGCCGCGCGCGAACGCGGCATTCCAGCGCGCTTTCTGTCGCTCAACGACCCGGCGGGGGCACGCACGCTCGCCATCGCGGGGCACGCGGTTCCCTTCGAGGGGTTCGGGGGCAGTCGCGCGCGCCTTGCCTTGGCGCTGATGCGTTCGGCGCGCCGCGCGCGACTGCTGCATGTCGGCCATGTCTTCCTTGGGCCGCTGCTCCTCGCCGCCAAGGTGGCCAACCCACGGCTTGTCACCCACGTTCACATTTTCGGAATCGATGTCTGGAACCGGCGGAGCGCCCTCCAGCGCCTCGCCCTTCGCCGCTCCGACTGGGTGGTGTCGATCAGCGACCACACGCTGGCGCGCCTGCGCGAGGTTCAGTCCCTCGAACCCCGGCGCGGCACGGTGATCTTTCCGCCGCTCGACCCCGCCTTCCTTGCGGCGGGGATCGACGAGGCCCATGCGCCCGCGCCGGTCCGGGGGCGGCGTTTCTTCCTCACCGTCTCGCGCCTTGCCACAACGGAGAAATTCAAGGGCATCCGCACCGCCATCGAGGCCTTTGCGCGGTTGGCCGATGCGCATCCGGACCTCGACTATGTGATCGCGGGGGGCGGGAACGACCTCGAGAACCTGCGCGGCGAGGTTGCCTCGCGCGGTCTCGCCGCGCGCATCCACCTGCCGGGACGCGTGAGCGACGACGCCCTGCGCTGGCTCTATGCACGGTGCGACGCCTTCGTCCTCCCCAGCGCCAAGGAGGGCTTCGGCATCGTTTTTCTGGAAGCCATGGCCTTTGCAAAGCCGTGCATTGGCGGCAACGCGGGGGGCACTCCCGAGATCGTCCTCGAAGGCGAGACCGGTTTTCTGGCCGGATGGGACGATGTCGACGGGATTGCACGCACGATGCGGCGCCTCGCGACGGAGGAAGCCCTGCGCGCGCGCCTGGGCGCCGCCGGTCATAAACGCTTGCGGGAAGTCTTCACCTTCGATACATTCGCCGCGCGGATGGAGGAACTGATCGAGGAGTCCCTGGGGCTGCGCTCATGAAGGTGCTGCACGTCCTTTCCGGTCTTGATCCACGCGCCGGCGGCCCCGCCAACGCGTTGTCGGGTCTCGCTGCCGCGCAAGCAGGTTGCGGGCTCGATGTCGGCATCCTTGCCACGTGGAAGTCCGGCCGCGACGAGTCGCTGGAGCATCGCCTCCAATCCACGCCCGGTGTCGGCGTCCGCCTCGTCGGCCCCATCGCGGGTTGGCGCAAGACACACCCCGATGTCGCGCGCATCGCCGGCGAGGAAGTCGCCAGGTGCGACGTCGTGCACATCCACGCATTGTGGGAGACGATCCAACTCGCGGCCGCGCGCGCCGCGCGCCGCCACGGCAAGCCCTTCATCTTCCGCCCCTGCGGCATGCTCGATCCCTGGAGCATGGCGCAGGGCGGATGGAAGAAGCGCCTTTACCTCGACTGGGTGCTTCGGCGCGAACTCAACGCCGCGCGCCTCATCCATTACACCACGGAGATCCAGGATCGCGGGGTCCAGCAGGAGCTCGCCGCGCGGTGGAAGCTGCGGACGCCCGCCATCGTCGTTCCCAACGGTCTCAACCTGCCGGAGTTTCACGACCTTCCCCCGCGCGGCGCGTTTCGCACCCGCCAATCGATCCCAGCCGATGTCCTCGTGGTCCTCTTCATGAGCCGCGTACATCCCAAGAAGGGTCTCGACCTGCTGATCCCGGCCTTCGCCAAGGCTACGGTCGGCACGCCGGCCTTCTCCAAGCCGGCGATGGATTTGCCGAACGCGCAACTTGTCATCGTGGGACCCGAGTACCTCGACACTCGCATGCACATGGAGCAACTCGCCCATCAGTGCGGTGTCGGTGATCGTGTCCGCTTCATCGGGATGCTCAAGGGGAGCGAGCGCGCCGAGGCACTGGTCGACGCGGACCTCTTCGTGCTCCCGAGCCGGCAGGAGAACTTTGGCATCGTCGTCGCCGAGGCCATGGCCTCGGGAGTCCCCGTCATCGTCTCGGACCAGGTGAACCTGCATGATGAGGTGACGGCGAGCGGAGGGGGCGAGGTGGTCTCGCTGGATGTGCATTCGATCGCGGAGGCGTTGACGAGGTGGTTGGGTGACGATGCCGACCGGCGTGGAGCGGGAGAGCGGGGGCGGGCACATGCGCTGGCGAAATGGGACTGGAACGCGATTGCCCGGCAATGGGGGGAGAATTACCGCCAAATTGCGAAGACATGAAGGTGTCTCCGGGGGCGCATCTCAAGGTTGTTGCTTCAACCGCGAAAAACGGATTTGAAGCACGGAGTTCGCGGAGGACACAGAGAAAAGCGGTGTTATGTATTTTGCGGAATGATGTATCTTGGCACCACCAATAAAAAACGCCGTTTGGGATGGCAAATGCTTTACTCCGGTCAAAAAGAGGCCGGTCCTTTGCCCGGTCCGGCCTCTTTTCTGTGGCGCGCGGAAGGTAAGTCCACTGACCCTGCTCTCGTTGGAAGGAAAACACAGGCGCGCCCCGTCATGAATGGTAGTCGCACACTCATCCGCAACCCGACCGCCGCCGACGAGGCTATTGTCGATCTTCGGCAACGCCTTGATGCATTCTACGCCAACACCACCGATTACCCGTTATTCAGCGAGCACGCCGGGCGCCCCGCGACCTGGTATCGTGTCCTCGATCCCGTGATGGCCGATGTGCTGCGTCATTCCCAACCCAAAATTCTCGAGGTTGGCGCCGGTCGCACCCGGTTTGCCGAGTCGCTCGGCGAGCATCGTTCCCGCGCCCGGTTCCATGTGCAGGATGTGACGGAGCAGAATGCCTCCTTTTTGAGGGAGGTGGCCGATCGCGTATTCATCGGGGACATCGCCTCGATTCCGGAAGACGGATACCATCTCATCTTCTCGACGTATGTGCTTGAACACGTCAGCGCGCCCGAGGACTTCCTGCGGGAAGTGGAAGCGCGTCTCGCGCCCGGCGGATGGCATGTCGTCATCTGCCCGCGCTATGACGTGCCGGGTTATCTCAACCCTTCCTTGCGTCATCTTCCCCTTCCACGCCGCATTGCTCTTTCCTTGTTCCTGACACCCTCCCGCGCCGCCGTCGCTCTCGGCGCGTCGCCCGCATTTTGGGTCAACCTCGATCCCGCCGTTTTCCATCGACCTTGGTATACCGACGCCGACGCGGTGCATTTGGTGTCCCGGTTCGACCTGACGCGCTGGCATCGCGCCCATGGGTTTCGCGTGGTGCCATTAAGGCTTCCCTGCGGAAACACACGCGACTGGATCGCGAAACGGCTGCTCACCTTAGCGATTGCGTTTCGGAAAAGGGGATGACGCAATTTCCCCGCGATGTGTCTTGGTTGACATGACGCAGCATGTCTTTGAGAGGAATCTCAACATGGCCGGTGGAAATACGACCACGCGGATTCTGGAAGGACTTTATCGTCTGGCCGAACGCCCCGACCATGCAACCCGATGGTTGCGTGGCAAATTCGCCAAAGGCGGCACCCCTCTTGGCAGCGGGCTCCCCTGGATTTCATGGAAGGCCCTTGACTATCTCGACAGGCTCGACCTCCGCGGCAAGGTCGTCTATGAATACGGCGGCGGTGGCTCCACCATATACTTTGCCCGGCGCGGTGCGCGGGTCATTACAAACGAGACGAGCCCCGATTGGACGGCGCTCATTGTCGAGGAAGCCAAGCGGCAGCAACTCGATGACCGCATCACGGTCGTCACGTTCGAGATTACCGATAAAGCATCGAAAAATGAGTATCTGGACCATATTCGCACCGTTGGGCCTTGGGACTTGGCGTTGATCGATGGCGACGACACCTCCTACAGCGGAAGGGCCAAATTCCCGATCACTCGCATGGAATGTGTTCCCAATGTGCTGTCCACCCTGCGGCCAGGAGGCATTGTCATCGTGGACGACGCATGGCGTCCGGCGTATCGCTCTGCTCGGGATTCCTTCGTTTCGGCCAAACGCATGGCTTTTCGGGGGCTGGGACCGCACCGACCGGGCGTGACGCAGACGGACATTTACCGGTTTTGAAGCCATGCGTGTTACAATCGTCACGGGCCCCTTCCTTTCGATTCCCCCCGCGCCCGCCGGGGCGGTGGAACGATTGTGGACGGACATCGCCCGTGAATTCGCGGCGCGCGGCCACAAGGTCCGCATCATCTGCCGGGCACACCGTGACTTGAGTTCCGCCCGGAAACGCGACGGGGTGGCGATTCATCCCGTGTTGCCGTTTCGCGCGGGGACGTCCCTGCCTCTCAATCTCGCCAAGGATCTCGCCTACGCCACGCGCGTCCTGTTCGCCCTGCCGCGCGCGGACATCCTGGTGACGAACACGTTTTTTCTCCCCATGCTGGCGTGGTTGCGTCCGGCGGCGGGGCGCGTGTGCGTGAATGTTCAGCGCGTGCCCAAAAAGCAGATGCGGTTCTACCTCCGCGCCGGGGCCGTGCGTCTTCATGCGGTGTCCTCGGCCATTCGCGAGGCGATCCTCGCCGAGTGCCCCGGTGCCGCCCCGCGCGTGCGCGTGATTCCCAATCCGATCCGCACGGATGTCTTTCGCCCCGGCAGGGAGAATCACGGCTCCGAACCCGTTGTTCTCTACACCGGTCGCATTCATCCGGAGAAGGGACTCGACCTCCTCGTCACCGCGTGTCGTTCCCTCCTCGTCGAATTCCCCACGCTTCGCCTCAAGCTGATGGGTGCCATCGACGCGGAAGGCGGCGGCGGCGGCGGCGCACTCCGACGCGAACTCGAATCCCTTGCCGGGCCGTTGCCCCTCGAGATCGCTCCGCCCGTTTACGATCGCGAAGCGCTGCGCCGCGAGATTTGCGCGGCCACGCTCTATGCGTATCCCTCCGTGGCGGAAAAGGGCGAGTCGTTTGGCGTGGCGCCGCTGGAGGCGATGGCGTGCGGGCACGCGCCGGTCGTTTCGTCCCTTGCATGCTTCCGCGATTTTCTCGAAGACAATCGCACGGCGTTGGTTTTCGACCATCGCGGACCCGGCGCCGCCGAACGCCTCGCCGCGTGCCTGCGCCGCCAGCTCCGCGATCCCGAGGAACGGACCGCCATGGGCCAAGCCGCCGCCGAACGCGCCCGCGACTTCTCCGTGGAAGCCATCGCCGACCAGTACCTCACCGACTTCGAATCCCTCCTCGCCAACGAGGCAAGCTCCTGATGCGAACGGACAACATCTTTGGAGTGCGGCCGCTTGCTGCCGCTGTTTGCATCGGAAGCTTGCTTCCGATGCTCCCGGGGGCGTCGCTCGGGTCCGGGACTTGCGGGAGCGCCGCAAGCAAGCTTTGCGGCGCAGACAGCGGCAGCAAGCAGCCGCACTCCAGAGCGTGCCTGTGCCGCCAGCTCCGCGATCCCGAGGAACGGACCGCCATGGGCCAAGCCGCCGCCGAACGCGCCCGCGACTTCTCCGTCGAGGCCATCGCCGACCAATACCTGGCCGACTTCCACGAACTCAAAGCGTAGAACCCGGAACAATGAACGAAGAACGAAGAACGAAGAACGAAGAACGACTTTCGGTGAAGCAGCAGGCTTCGGCCTACTCCTCGCCGTGGTCCACGCGCGAGAAGCTCGGCATGGCCGCCTGGCGGTTGGCGTGGTTGTTCCTGTTTCGGCCAACGCCCAAGTCCTGGAAGGGATGGCGCAACGGCCTGCTGCGCCTGTTCGGCGCGCGCATCACCGGCCGCCCGTTTGTCTCGCCCTCCGCGCGCATCCGCATCCCGTGGCACCTCGAAATGGAGGACCACGCCTGCCTCGGGGAAGGGGTCGAAGTGTACAATCTGGGCCTCGTGCGGCTGAAAGCCCGTTGCACCGTGGCGCAGCACTCCTATCTTTGCGCCGGGACCCACGACATCAGCACGCCGCGATTGCCACTGGTCGTGGGGGAGATCGAAATCGGCGAGGACGTCTTCATCGGCGCCGCGGCCTTCATTCTCCCGGGGGTCAGGATAGGCAACGGCACCGTCATTGGAGCCCGTGCCGTCGTCACCAAGGACATGCCCGAGTGGACCATCTGCGCCGGGAATCCCTGCAAGCCGATCAAGCCGAGACCATGGAATCCAACGGGATGACAACCCTGGAACCCCAAACAACCCCTCCGCGGATCGATGCGGGTTCCTCGGCGCGCGAGGATCGCAAGCCCATCGCGCGCAAGGCACCCCTCTCCGTCCTGATTCCCGTCAAGGACGAGATCGACAACATCGAGGACTGCCTCGCGAGCGTCGCCTTTGCCGACGACATCGTCGTCGTCGATTCGAACAGCACCGACGGCACCGCCGAGCGCGCGGCGGAGCTGGGGGCGCGGGTGGTGAACTTCCAGTGGGACGGGAAGTTTCCGAAGAAGAAGAACTGGGCACTCGAAAACATCGGGTGGAAGCACGAGTGGGTGTTGATCGTCGACGCGGACGAGCGCATCGTTCCCGAACTCGCGCGCGAGATCGCCCGCGCCATCAAGCGGCCCGACCGCGACGGCTACTACATCAACCGCCGCTTCATGTTCATGGGCGGGTGGCTGCGCCATTGCGGCTACTATCCGAGCTGGAACCTGCGCTTGTTCAAGCACGGCAAGGGGCGCTATGAACGCCTCGAAGTCAGCGGCGACACCGGCTCGGGCGACAACGAAGTCCACGAGCACATCGTCATGGACGGCGTCGGCAAGGAACGCATCGGCACCCTGAAGAACGACATGCTCCACTACGCGTACCCCTCGATCGCCGTGTGGATCGAAAAGCACAACCGCTACTCGAACTGGGAAGCGCGCGTGTTCGTCGCGCCCGACAAGGATTCGGAGTTCTGGAAGCTGCGCGCCACGCCCTTTGGCAATCCGCTGGAGCGCAAGCGCTGGATCAAGCGCGTCGCCCAGCGGCTTCCCATGCGGCCCACGTTGAGGTTCCTGTACCACTATTTGTACAAGAAGGGCTTCCTCGACGGCCACCACGGCATGATCTTCTGCCGCCTGCTCGCGTGGTACGAGTTCGTGAGCATCGCGAAGGCGGAGGAACTGCGCGTCGCCAAGGAACAAGGCCGCGAGCAACGCGTCCTCAAGGCCGACGGCAAGCGCGTGTAGCCAATAACAAGGCACCCGGGCACTTTCCAGACGAAGCATTCGGCGAATGCTCTGGAGTGCGTGCAGCTTGCTGCGGACGCTCCGGCCACCCTTGGCCCAAGCCAATCACCACCCCGAGCGCCGGA
>CAYTRP010000034.1:1236-14846 GCA_964440195.1 uncultured Candidatus Sumerlaeota bacterium | reverse complement strand
CCGTGGGTTTGGCGGTCCGCCTGATCCGGCCGGGAACAACTCCAAGATGCGCCCACGGGTCACTTCATCGGATGGGCGGCTTGCTTGCCGGCGCGACAAGACAAGAGACTTGACGGGTTGAAGATCTTGCCGTTTCCCGTATCTCCAATCCTTCCCGAAACTCTTCCCGGAAGTGAAGTCTTGATATTCCAGCCATCAAGTCCATCAGGCAGCGGTCCTGCGGATGGGGGGCAAAACCGTTGACATGATATGCCCGCCGTCGATTTCATGGCCAAGCAAGGTGAATGGTGGACTCGGTACGGTTGGCGAGATTCCTTTTGCATCCGCAGCGTGGATGAAGGCCCAGGCAAAACCAGATGAGCCAGGCAGGCGACTTCTACAAGATTCTTGGAGTGCCCAGAGACGCGCCTGAGAGGGAGATCAAGCGGGCCTATTACAAGCTCGCGCGGGATCTTCACCCGGACAAGGCTCCGGATGAGGGCGAGGCCCGGAAGAATTCCGACGCCTTGGCCGCCATCTCCCAAGCATACAATACTTTGAAGGACCCGCGCAAACGGGCGGAATACGATGCGTCGCGCGGATATGCCAAGACTCCCAGCAATGGGATTTCGCCTGCCCAGGGCGGTGATCCGCCAACCGTTGGGGTACCCGGGGCCCCCGCGGGTGTGGGGGCCGGCTCGCGGGGGATGCCCGGTGGCGCGGCCCCGTCAAGTCGTCCGGCTGGGACAATTGGCGCGGGGCCGGGAAGTGGTCCGGGCATGGGCGGCAAGGTCACCCAGGGGGACATGATCGCCCAGCGCAAGTCCATGGCGCAGAAGGCATTTGTGCGCGGGATGCAGTTCTTCAAGCGGCACGAACTGCGGGAGGCCCTTCCGTTGTTCGAAGCCGCCGTCACGAACGATCCCGAGTCCGAGCCGCAGTATCACCTGAAGTACGCGCAATGCCTGATGGGGACGAAGGGGAGTTATGGCAAGGCGGCGGAGCATGCGCGGATTGCCTGCGAGTTGGACCAGTACAACATCGAGTTCAAGCTGATGCTGGGCGAGATCCACGAGATGGCGGGCGTCACGACGAAGGCGGTGGAGGTGTATGAGGACGTGCTGCGTTGGGATCCGACCAATTCCGTAGCCAAGACGAAGTTGGCCATTCACTCGAAGGGCAAGAGGGGGAAGTCCTTGTTGGCGGGCTCGCAAAGCGCCCTTGGCAAGCTCTTCCCGTCCCTGTTTAGCAAGAAATGATCTGCATGGGAATGAATGGCTATGAGCAAGGCCATCGGGATCGACCTCGGCACCACCAACTCGGTCGTGGCAATCATCGAAGGCGGGCGCGTGGAGACGCCTCCCAACCGGGAGGGGTCCAAGCTGACGCCGTCCGTTGTCTTTTACAAGAATGCGGATGAAATCATCGTTGGCGAGTTGGCCAAGCGGCAATTCATCACGAATCCCCAGCAGTGCGTGCGATCCGTCAAGCGCATCATCGGCAAGCGCTTCTCCGAGATGGGCGAGGAGGTGGAGGATCTCCCGTACACGGTGGTTGAACTTGAGGATGGCATGGCGGGGATCCAACTGAAGGATGGGGTGAGGATCCGTCCCGAGGAAGTTTCCGCGGACATTCTGGACACCATGCGCCGGATCGCGGAGGACTTCGTCGGGGAGCAGGTGACGGACGCCGTCGTGACGGTGCCGGCGCACTTCAACGACCAGCAGCGAACCGCCACGAAGGCGGCGGCCGAGATGGCGGGCCTCAACGTCCAGCGCATCATCAACGAACCAACGGCGGCGGCGCTGGCGTATGGCATTGGGAACGCGGACCGCGCCGGCGTGGTGGCGGTCTTTGACTTTGGCGGCGGGACGTTTGACTTCACGGTTCTCGAGATCAACGGCGACATCTTCGAGGTCCGGTCGACGAACGGGGACAATCACCTGGGGGGCGACGACATCGACAACCGGATCTTCCAGGAGATCCGCGACGGCATTCTCCAGCGCCATGGGATCGATCCCGTCTCCGACGCGCAGGCGACGCAGCGCATCCGGGAAGCGGCGGAGAAGGCCAAGTGCGAGCTTTCCACCCTTCACAGCACCGTCATCTCCCTGCCCTTCATCGTTGCGGACTCGCAGGGTCCGAAGCATTTCGAGATGGAGCTGACGCGCGAGTTCTTCAACGAGTTGATGGACGACCTGTTCCAGAGATTGTTTGCGCCGTGCCAGCTCGCCCTGGCGGACGCGAACCTGGCGCCGGCCGACGTGGCGGAGGTTCTTCTCGTCGGTGGTTCCACGCGCATTCCGCGCGTGCAGGAGATGGTGCGCGACTTTTTCGGGCGCGAGCCCAACCGGACGATCAATCCCGACGAGGCGGTGGCCGCCGGCGCGGCGGTTCAGGCGGCGGTCATCACGGGTGGCATCCGGGAAGTGCTGTTGATCGACGTGACCCCCCTGACTCTGGGGATTGAGCTTGTCGGTGGAGTCTTCAAGGAATTGATCGAGCGCAACTCCTCCATTCCGTGCGAGGCAAGCCGCCGGTTTACAACCGTGGTGGACAACCAGACGTCGGTGGTGGTTCATGCCCTGCAGGGCGAGCGCAAGATCGCGGCGGAGAATCACTCGCTCGCCAAGTTCCGGCTGGTGGGGATTCCCCCCTCCCCCAAGGAGCTTCCCGAAATCGAGGTGCGCTTCTCCATCGACGCGAACGGGATCCTGTCCGTGTCGGCAACGGACATGACCACGGGCGCCGTGACCGGCGTGGTCGTCGAGAACTATGGGGACATCGGGTCGCGACGCGACGAGATCAATCGACTCGTCGAGTCCGCCAGCCTGCATGTGGAAGACGACGAGCGTTTCATGAGGGTGGCGGAAAAGCGCGCCCAGGTGGAGAGGCTCCAGGACCGGGCGAACAAGTTCATCGCCGCCGTGGGCGATGCGCTGTCGCCGGAGCAGGTCAAGGCGGTAAAGGAAACGATGCTTCGGCTGGATCTTGCGATCGAGGCATCGAACGACAAGGAAGCGGCGGCACTCGAAGGGCAGTTGCGCGACCAGACAGTCGATTTCGAGCAGGACATGGAATTACAGAAGGCGATGGCGCGAAGCCATGCGGCCTCGCGGACGGATGAGCATGGAGGCTCCGAGAGATCCCCTTCGCATGTGTCGCGGATCGAGGAGCCCGATGACATCGAGACCATCCGGGTCCTGAAGGCCGAGGCATTTGGTGTTCCAAGGACCGTGGACATAGCCTTGCCGTCCGCCGCCACTTCGTTGGCCGCCGCGGAACCGGCTGAAGTGACGGAATCGAATCGTAGCCCAGCCAGTTCCCCATGGAGCGGCGGGGAGCAGGTTGATCCGGATCTGGAGGAAGGCCAGAAGGGCCCGTCCTATGGTCTTTCATTCTCCCACGACACTTATGACGCGGCCGCGCGGGACGATGAGTTCGATGTCAATGCCGTGCCGCCTCCCCCTCCCGTTTGAGGCATGGCGTTCAAATCCCGTCTCCCATCCATGAGTTGGCGATGACCCGATGCGAGTCGGCCGTCGCGCCGTTTTTCTCGACGCGCGCGGATCTGTCGATCACGCGCTCATAGACCTCCTCGTATAGCGGGACGATCTTTTCCGCGAGATACCGTTTTTCAACCCGCTGGCGCCCGAGCCGCCCCATCCGGGCTGCCCGCTTGGGATCGGAGAGGATGTCAATGGCATGATTGGCCATGGCTTCGACATCTCCGGGGGGGGCCATGAATCCCGTTTCTCCATGGTCGATCACCTCGGGAAGCCCGCCCGAGGCGGAGGCCACCACGGGGATCTCGCATGACAGGGCCTCCAATGCGGCAAGGCCAAAGGACTCGTACTCGCTGGGGAAGAGGAACAGGTCGGCGCAGGACATGTAATGCTCGATGCTCTCCTGCTTGCCGAGGAACCGGACATGGCGCAGGACATCAAGCTGGCGCGCGACGGTCTGCGCCTTGTCGCGGTCCGGGCCGTCGCCAATCATCAGCAGGATGGCTGGTATCTTTTCCCGGACGCGGGCGAAGATGCGCACGACGTCCTCGACCCGCTTGACGGGCCTGAAGTTGGAGATGTGCAGGAGGATCTTCTCGCCGTTGGGGGCAAAGTGCGCCCTCTTGCACGGCAGGTGCCCGCGCCGGAACCTGGTCGAGTCCACGAAGTTCGGAATGACCTCGATGGGGCGGCGGATGTCGAACTCGCGAATGGTTTCCTGCTTCAACCACTCGGAAACGGTGGTGACGGCATCGGATCGATTGATGGCGTATTGAACCAGGGGGAAGAAGGAAGGAGCACGGCCGACCAGCGTGATATCCGTCCCGTGCAGCGTGGTCACCACGCGGAACGGATGAGTGTCGTGCCCCAGGGTCGCCCGCGCAAGGAAGGAGGAGATGGCATGCGGGACGGCGTAATGAGCGTGGACAACGTCGAGATTGTGATCCCGAACCACCTGTACAATCTTGGAGGAGACGGCGATGCCGTAGAGTTCCCCTTGCAGGACCGGGTATTCGAGGGACTGCACCTCGTGGAAGAAGATGCCGTCAATGGCATCATGCACGAGCCGAAAGGGAACCGCCGACGAGATGAAGTGGACCTCGTGCCCGGTCAATGCGAGAAATCTCCCCAACTCCGTGGCCACAACGCCCGAGCCGCCGTAGGTTGGATAGCAAACAATTCCGATTTTCATGGGGCCCCAGAAGCAGTTGTGTGAATTCGCCCAAAGAATTTCCGTCAGGGTTCACCCGCAAAGGCGAGGCCAGTTCTTTCAGTGTGTCCAGGGAACGGCGGACAATTCAAGTCCGGGTGCCACATTCAACTTCAAGCCCCCGGCACCACCCGACTTGTGGATCCAATACCCGAGTCCGCCGATCATGGCCGCGTTGTCCGTACAGAATTCGGCCCTGGGCAGGGCGACCTTGGCCTGATGCAGGCGCTCCACGGCCTGCTCCCTCAAGGCCCGGTTGGACGCCACTCCGCCCGTAATGGCCAGCCGGCGCAGACCGGTCTGCTCGAGCGCGCGCCGGCACTTCTCCAGCAGGACATCGACGCAGGCGGCCTGGAAGGAAGCGGCGAGATCCGCGATCATTGGGGAATCCATCGGCGAATCCGCCGCCGCATTCCTGTTCTCCACGAGGCGCGCCACGGCGCTTTTCAGCCCGCTAAAGGAAAAATCGAGACGATCGTTCCTGAGCAACGGCCTCGGCAAATCAAACGCCCGGGGATTGCCGTCCCGCGCCAAGCGATCTATCAGGGGACCGCCCGGGTAACCCAATCCGAGCAGCTTTGCCACCTTGTCGTAGGCCTCCCCCACCGCGTCATCCGCCGTTTCCCCGAGAGTTTCATACTTCAACGGCCCACGAACGGCGATCAGGCTGGAATGACCCCCGCTGGCCACCAGCGCGACATACGGCTCGAAGGATGCGGGACTTTCGACCGGAGCCCCCCAAGCGTCCACATCCCGCGCCAACTGCGGCGACCAGGCGTGCGCGGCAATGTGATGCACCGCGACGACGGGTTTGCCGAACCGCAGGGCGAGTCCCTTTGCAAACTCCGTCCCAACGAGCAGGCACCCCGCCAGCCCCGGGCCGCGAGTGACCGCGATGGCATCAACCCCCGCCATGGTCGCACCGGCTTCATCGAGGGACTGCAATAGCATCGGGACGCAGGCCTCCAGATGTGCCCGGCTGGCGATCTCGGGCACGACACCGCCGAAGCGCGCATGCAATTCCACCTGGGAGGCGATGGTGTTGGAAAGCACGCGCCTGCCCGATTCCACGACCGCGAAGGCCGTCTCGTCGCAAGAGGATTCAATGCCCAGGATGACCATGGCGCCTTGGCCTTTCAGGGCATCTGCATCATGCGGTCGAGTGCGATCATCGCCCATCGGGTCGTCTCGCGATCCACCCGGATGAGGTGGCGCGGCGAACCGTCGAGAATCGACTGCATGGAATCCGCGAGAGCCTCGGGCGAGATGCGGAACATCGTCGAACACTGGCAGGCAAAGGGGGCCAGGGAGGTGATGAACTTGTCCGGGTTCTCCCGCGCCAACCGGTTGACGAGATGATGCTCGGTCCCGATGGCCCATGCGGACCCGGCGGGGGCGCCTTGAACGGTCTGGACGATGAACTTGGTCGATCCCGCCAGATCCGCCTTCCGCACCACTTCAAAGGGGCATTCCGGATGGACGAGAATCCTGATCCCGGGGTAACGCGTCCGCCAGATATCGGCGTGGGCGGGCTGGAAATTCTGGTGCACGCTGCAGTGACCGCGCCAAAGCACGACCTTCGCGCGTTCGTACTCCGCGGCCGAGTTGCCTCCTTCCCTCTTGTGCGGATCGAAGACGAGCATCCGATCGAGTTCGATCCCGAGTTCATGGCAGGTGTTTCGCCCCAGATGCTGGTCGGGAAAGAAGAGCAGCTTCTCGCCCTGCTCGAAAGCCCACTGGACGACGCGGCGCGCGTTGCTGCTCGTGCAAACGGCTCCCCCGTGCTTCCCGCAAAACGCCTTCAGGGCCGCCGTCGAGTTGATGTAGGTGATTGGTATCCAGGTTTGGCCGGTGGAGGCGCGAAGGGTTTCCCACGCCTCTTCCACCTGGTCGATGTCCGCCATGTCGGCCATCGTGCAACCCGCGCGCAAGTCCGGCAGGAGGACTCCGACATGGTCGGGCGTCACCATGTCCGCCGTTTCCGCCATGAAATGCACCCCGGCGAAGATGACGTACTCCACATCGCCGAGCGAAGCGGCATGGAGGGACAGGTCGAGGCTGTCTCCCTTTCTGTCGGCGAAGGCGATCACATCATCGCGCTGGTAATGGTGCCCGAGGATGACCAGTCGCGCGCCGAGACGCTGGCGAAGCGCCTGGATTCGTTCGCGCAACTCCGGCGAGGCCGGTTGATTGCCGATGAGGGGAAGACGCCCCGCGGCGGCGGTTTGGGAGGGCGAGGGTTGGCCGGTCTCAATCATGAAATGTAAACCCCTCTCTCCATGGAGGTGGAGAGAGGGTCACCCAGAGAGAAAGCGCCGCGCAACGGGGAAGCCAACCAGCCACCGGTTATCCGGCCGCTTCGAGGCTCATGGTCTTGCCCGGGGCGTGCGCCTTGCGCGCGGCAACGACCTGGCGGCTCCGGATGCCCAAGGCGCGGGCAGCGGGGTTCGGCGAATATCCAACCCGCGAGATCGTGTCCATGATCAGGGTCTTGGTTTCCGTGTTGATCTTGTTGCTGTCGTTGATGGCCAAGGACACCGTCGAACGGCTGTAGCCCGTGATGCGGGCGATGTCTCGGATTGTCAGACCGCCGTTGTTCTCAAGCTTGTTCATGGAACCAGCCTCCTCAGGAATTTGACAATCAGTCGTAAAGAAAGCCTTGTGCCATCTTTGCACCGGCCGCCGGCACTTTCGCACTAAAGAGATTTACTAGCGGGCATCTGACCGGATTGAGGTTGGCTGCAATCCCCACGCAGCTTCCTTCCACCCGGCAGGTGGTCATTTGGAGCGAACCGGCGTGATGATTATGTGCCGATCTGGCCAAAAAGGACCATCCCAAAAAGGATCCTCCATTGCCCATGATCGACAGGGCCAGTTCCCCGCGACCGGAGGAGATCGCGGATTATCACGTTGCGCCATGCGGGACCCCTCGAAAACGGTGCCCTCCATCAGGAGACGGAGATGACCCCACAGGAAACGCGACCGCTTTCGGGAAAGGTCGCCTGGCTGACCGGTGCGAGCCGTGGAATCGGCCGCGCCATGGCCCACGGGCTCGCCTTGGCCGGGGCAGAAGTTGTGATGGGTGCCCGGAATCTGGAAATGCTGGAGACCGTGGCACTGGCTATCCGCCAGGGCGGCGGAAAGGCCCACGCGGTGGCTCTGGATGTTTCGGATCCCCTGGGTTGCCGGGACTTCGCGACGGCCGCCTTGGAACTTGCGGGCCCTCCGGACGTGTTGGTCAACAACGCCGGCGTGGGGATCTTTCGTCCGGTCGACGAATTTCGCCCCGACGAATTCGAACGGCAGTTTCGCGTCAACGTCTTCGGCCCCTTCTACATGACCCGCGAAGTGGTCCCCCACATGAAGCTTCAGGGTTCGGGGCATATCGTCAATGTCTCGTCGCTCGCCGGCGAAAGCGAAGCCAAGATGGCCTCGGGTTACTTTGCCACCAAGCACGCGTTGAACGGTTTCACGAGGTGTGTCCTTCAGGACGTGCGCGAGCATGGCATCCGCGTGACGCTCCTGTGCCCCGGTTCCGTCGACACACGATTCCACCAGGATTCGCACCCGGGGAGTCACTCCAAGGACCAGACGTGGATGGTGACCCCGGAACAGATCGCCCGCACGCTCGTCCATGTCCTCACGATGCCGGACGAAGCACTGGTGAGCCGCGTCGACATACGCCCGGCCCGGCTGGCCCAAAAGTGAGCACCGCCATGGGCGATACTCCACCCTTGGGATTGGTGGTGGTTGCGGCCGGCATGGGAACGCGATTCGGCGGGCTGAAGCAACTCGCGCCCCTCGGGAGGGAAACGCTCCTCACGACGGCATTGAAGGCGTTCGATTCATTGGGGACCATCACCAAGCGCGTCGTGGTCATCTCGCCGGAACTGGAGAACGACCCGGCTTGGCAAACGATTCATGGGGGGCCCATGGCTGAGTGGCTGGCCGTTCACGGGGGGCGCACACGGGCCGAGTCCGTTCGAAACGGTGTCGATGCGCTCGGGGAGGCGGTCGAGATTGTCGCCGTGCACGATGGGGCACGCCCCTTCCCGCCCATTGACGGAGTGAAGGCCGCCATCGATCGCCTGCGGCAATTCCCGTCCCTGGCGGGTGTCATCCTGGCTTCCCCGATGACCGACACGGTGAAGCGCATTGGCGCCGATGGGTGTGAAGTCGCTTGCACGGTGGAGCGGTCGCAATTGGCGCGTGCGGAGACTCCCCAGGTTTGCCGCCGGGCGGCGTTGCTCGAGGCGCTCAACGGCGATCGGGCCGTGACAGACGAGGGCCATGCGCTTGAACTGGCGGGATTTCGAACCGAGGTGCTCCTGCACGGCGGATGGAATCCCAAGATCACGGTCCCCGGCGATCTGGCGGTCGCCGAGGCATGGCTTGCGGCGAGGGAGAAGCGGCGATGATCGCGGACATTCGCGTCGGGCAGGGCTATGATGTGCACCGTTTTGCCCTCTTGCGGCCGCTGGTGCTGGGAGGCGTCCCGATTCCGCACGAACGTGGACTGGATGGGCACAGCGATGCCGATGTATTGATCCACGCGCTGATGGATGCCCTTCTTGGCGCGTGCGGGCTGCCGGACATCGGAACGCTGTTTCCAAACACGGACCCGGCATGGCGGGGGGCGGACAGCCGCGTTCTTCTCGGACACGTGATGAGCCGAGTCAGGGAGCTGGGCTGGACCGTCGGCAATGCGGACTGCACGATCCTCGCCGAGGAACCAAAGATCGCACCGCACGTGGACGCCATGCGCGCGAACCTCTCGCGGGAGATGGGCATCGGCGCTGATCGCATAGGCATCAAGGCAACGACGAACGAGCGGATGGGATTCGTGGGGAGGCGGGAGGGAATTGCGGCACTCGCCGTCGTCCTCCTGGTGCGCGAGACCACGGGCGTGGGAGGTTGAAGCGTGGACCGGATGACACGACCGGTTGTTCCGCTCTTGATGGCGCCGCATTTTTCGCCCCGCCCTTGGGGGGGGCGATTGCTGGAGGACAAACTCGGAAAGCTGCTCCCTCCGGCGGAGAGAATCGGCGAATCGTGGGAGCTTTCGGATCATCCAAACGGCCGCTCGCGGGTGGCATCCGGCCCCTTTGCGGGCGAGGAGTTCGGTGACCTTCTGCGCCGTTTTCCCCGGGAGATGATCGGGCGGGCCTCGGCACCGGATCGCTATCCGCTATTGGTCAAGATTCTGGACGCCGCCGAGGACCTGTCGATTCAGGTGCATCCCGATGACCGGTATGCCTCCTCGCGGGGGGATAGAGGGAAGACAGAGTGTTGGTATATCATGGATTGCCCCCATGATGGTGAAGTCGTTTTCGGGCTCGCGGAGGGCGTGATTCCCACGGATTTGAAGCTCGGGGCGAGGGATGGGTCCATTGAGAGAATGGTCGCCCGACAGAAGATCCAGCCGGGTTCCTTTCTCTTTGTTGAGACGGGTACCGTCCACGCCTTGTTGGCCGGAACCCTGGTGTGCGAGGTGCAGCAGTCCAGCGACACGACGTATCGCCTCTGGGACTGGAACCGCCTTCCCGCACGGGAATTGCATATCGAAGACAGCATCGCTGTCACCCGGCCACATCTTTCGGAGAACCGTCATCTTCGGCTTCCGCAGCCGGGCCGCCTTCGGGAGCCGATCATGCTGACGGAGAATGCGTATTTCCGGGTGCATGCCATCGACAGCCGGTCAGACGGTTCCGCGCGATTTCCCGACGGTCTCGCGGAGACGGGGATCATTGTCGTCTGCGTGGCCGGATCCGCTCTCTTGACGAGCAATGACTGGTCTCTACCCCTTGAGTTGGGGCAGACTTGTTTTGTGCCGGCTGCCTGTGGCACCAAGATTCACCTGTCCGGGTCTTCCGCCCGCTTGATCGTAGCCGAGAGTCGGGAACTTTGAAGCCGGACAAACACCATGTCCGCTGTGATCCTTGGTTTGATCCTTCTGATTGTGCTCGTCAGCGCGGCCCAAGCCTGGTCGTCGCGCGCTTTCGCAACAAGCCCTCCCTGAAGGTGAAGATGTTGGCGATCCTGGGGTTTGTTGAAGCGGCACTGATTCTGGCCGCCGTGTGGCACTTCCCGGCTTCCTGATTGCGGTGACCGGCTTGGCATTCCGAATGAGGATTGACCCGGCAGGAAGCGGGGCGAGGATTCGGAGTCGTCACAGGATGGCTTGCTTCCCGCGAAACCAAGGTGCCCGGACGAATTGACATGTCGAGTGTGGAATCCCTGTCAAGCGCCGGCGGATGCCAGTTGGCCGAGCGCTTGGGGTTCAATGGCGCGGTGGCCACGTACAAGGGAGTCCTGACGGCCAATCTTCAGAACGTCTGCGTCGTTGCGTTCGACAAGTCGCAGTTGGGGAATCTCCCCGCGGTTCCGCGCTTTCGCGAGGAATTCGATGTCCTGCTCAAGTCAAATCCGCCGGGCCTCGCGCGGGCGATCGCCCATGGCGAGGAGCCGCGTTATTATTGGTCCGCCTTCGAGTACCTGAAGGGGGTTCATCTCGGCATTCATGTCCGGGACAGGGGACTTCCGGCCATACCGGATGCGCTCAGCGTGCTTGCGGGCACGGTCGGCTCCCTGACCGGGCTTCATGACCTTGGCTTTCCCCATCGGGTCATCACGCCCGCCTCGATCTTCATCAAGGAACCCGGCGAGGTTCGCCTCATGCACGCCGGTTGGGCCGGCCTTCTACTGGGCGCAAAGGGTGGCGCCGCCCATCCCTGCTTCATGAGCAATCTCCCCTTCCTTGCTCCCGAGATTGCGCGCGGGGAAGAGGGTGGGCTCGGCTCGGACATTTATTCCATTGGCGCCAACCTGTACTTCCTCCTGACCGGGCGTCCCTTGTACTGGAGCGACGATCCGGACACTTTGGCGGCGACGATCGGATCGACGCCCGTCAATCTGGCGGCGATGCGCGATTCGGTTCCGGGCGAGGTTGTGGATCTTCTCGAAGACCTGCTCGCTTTTGATGCAGAGGACCGCCCGCTCAATCTCGATGCCCTCAAGGAGCGTCTCGAAGTGACGGGTGAGGAACTCGCACGCGCGCCTGCCGCAGACGAGCAATCCACCCCCCGGACCGTCTCCTCCACGGTGCCGATGGAGGAGACGGCCCAAGAAATCCCATCTCCTCCCGAACCGTCGGTGGTGGACCCAGAGACAGATCCCCATACAGTAAGGTTGCTGGAGTTGGCGCAAAGCGCGAGGAAGGAGTCCGAGCGTCTTTCGTCGGGTTTCGGCGTCCCCGGTCCGGTTGCCGCCCGCCCCCCGGGAGCCCCGCTCCCTTCCGTGACGCCGCCTGACGACTACACGCCTCCGAAGCCGGTTGCGCAACCGTTGCCACCTGCTCCCCCGCCAATATACGTGCCGCCCCCAGCACCTCTGCCGCCCGTTGAGTCCGCGGGTGGTGGATTCGGCATGAAGACCTTGGCGCTCGTGGGAATCCTCATCGTTGTCGTCGTCGGGGCCGCCGGATGGGGTGCCACGGTGCTCATCTCAAGCATGGGAAGTGGGAGCAAGGTTGTTGCAACTCCCCGCACCGGCTCGAATCCCGGCGCGGGAAGTCGGCAGGCCCCGCCATCCCGCACCCCCCGCGCTTCCGCACCGGGCCGCGACAAGGAAGTCTATGGCCAGACGATCGAGCGCATGATGGTCATGGCGCGCGCCCAGCGGGCCTACGCCCAGAAGTACGGCGTTTGGGTCGCCAGCCCGGATGCGTTGGAGGAGTTGGCCGTAGCGCCGGAGACAACAGCCGACGGGTGGGAGACGCCACTGGAATACCGCCTGCGTTTCACGGTCTCCGCGGGGCCCGACAAGCGTTGGGATACCCCTGACGACGTCTGGATCAACGGGGAGACACTTGAAGTCGGCGGGTGGGCTCCCCAAGGGGCGCCCTAGATTCCGTGCGGGCGCCCCATTCCATTTCCCCCGGCCAGTCTGGCCAAGACGACGGGGTTGAACACTCGCAGGCCGTATTCCGGCCTGTATCCGTGGATCTCCTTCACATCCAGCGCCTTGAGATAATCCAGGATCTCGCGGCTGATGACCTGGCCGGGGACAAGAATGGGAAATCCGGGAGGATAAGGCGTGACGAACGAAGCCGAGACGGGCGGGTCGCCTTCCTCCAAGAGGGACTCGATCTCGCCGCCCAGCGTGATGTATTCGCAGTTCTGGTCGTCGTAGGAAAGAAAGAACGCCTCGCGCATGTCCGCCTCGGGGTTCCCCGTCCCGTCGCCCCTCTGAAACGCCGCGTGAAAGCAGCTAAAGTTCGGCAGTGGCGGGAGCGTTTCGGTCAATGACTCCACGCGACGATTGAAGATGCGCTTCTCGGTCGCGTTCATCTCATCGAGGCGATGGTCGATTTCCTGTGCGATTCGCGTCAGCACCTCGATCAGGTACGCGACGGTGCCCCGCGTCATCCCGATGTGGATCATGAAGAGGACGGTGTTGCGCGAGGTCTTGTTGATCTGGATGTCGTGCCGGTCAATCAGGTAGGACTTGAACTCGTCTCCGTCCATGCCGGTCCGGCCGATGTGAATGGTGACGCGCGTGGGATCGAGGACGAACTCGTCTCCGAGCCACGCCTCCTCCATGCGTGACCACCCCTTGCCGGGCTCGAAGTAATACTCAAGGCCCGAGGGCCGGTACTGGTCCGGCACCATGTCGACGGCACCCATCAGGCGGAAGTACTTGCGAAGCAGCGGGTTCTTCTGGATCTGCTCGCGCATGGTCATGGCGAGCTCGATGCTCTTCTGGACGAGTTCGTAGCCTTCGAGTTCCACCTGGCGCCTTCCGACATCCAGCGAGGCAAGAATCTGGTAATTGGGCGAGGTGGAGGTGTGCGTCATGTATGCCTCGTGAAAGGCGTCGCTCACCTTGCGCTCGAAGTCCTGGTCATAGACGTGGAT
>CAYTRP010000034.1:0-1226 GCA_964440195.1 uncultured Candidatus Sumerlaeota bacterium | reverse complement strand
GAGCCCTGGCGCAGTGCGGTCAGGGTCTTGTGGGTGGATTGGGTGGCGTAGACGCGGACGCGGACTCGATCGGGATCGGGCATCAGGCGCGAGGAGAGCCATGTTTCCTCGTCATCGAGATCCCTGGACTGGAATTCCGCGTTCCAATTCTCGTATTCCTCCCTGTAGGCATGCGTCTTGACGCGGTCTCGTATGCGCTGCGCGGACCACATGGCCGTGCGCCGCCTTGAGAGCGGCGTGAACGAGGCGAACGCGTACCAGGCCTCATCCCAGAGGAAGATGAGGTCGGGCTTGATGGCCAGCAACTCCTCCATGACCCTCTCGACATCATAGGTTATGCCGTCGAACGTGCAGTTGGTCAGCAGGACCATGCGAACCTCGTCGAGCTTTCCCGCGCGGCGGAGGCCGAGAAGTTGCCGCTTCATCTCGCGAAGCGGGACGGCCCCGTACATGGACAATTTCGAAAGGGGGTATGAATCGAGATAGACGGGCCGTGCCCCGCTGAGGATGAGGGAGTAGTGGTGAGACTTGTGGCAATCGCGCGCCGCGAGGACGATGTCTCGCGGATGAACGATCGCCTGCATGACGATCTTGTTGGCGGTGGAGGTGCCATTGGTGACGAAGTAGGTCTGCCGGGCGCGGAATGCCCTCGCGGCCATCTTCTGGGCCTTCTTGAGGGGACCCATCGGCTGGAGCAGCGAATCCAGGCCGCCGGCGGTCGCGGAGGTTTCCGCCATGAAGATGTTGGAACCGTAGAATCGCTCGATGTCGCGGATCCAATGCGACTTGAGGATCGACTTTCCCCGGGAGATGGGCATTGCATGGAAGACGCCGGTGGGTTTTTGCGCATAGGTCTTGAGGGCCGTGAAGAAGGGGGTCTCAAACCTCTCGCCGATTCCCTTGAGAATGCTTTGGTGCAACTCGTGGTGATCCTCCTGCCGATAGAAGATGCGGCGGAAGTTCCTGCCGACCTTTCCCGCCACTTCCTCCACGGGCGCATCGGTGACGAGGAACACATCGAGTTCGGGGCGCAATTCCTTGATCGCCTCCCCCAGCAGGATGCCGCGGTCCGTCCCTTCCGCGTCTTGCAGATGGCTCCGCGCGACCAGGTTCACGAAACCGGCGAGGGAATCGATCGCGCTGGAGGAATGAAAGGGGAAGCCATGGCGGATCACGACACTCTGGACATTGTGATTGAAGAGGATGCGCTCATCGGCATCCTCTTC
>CAYTRP010000033.1:11832-14871 GCA_964440195.1 uncultured Candidatus Sumerlaeota bacterium | reverse complement strand
GTAGGGCGACACCGGATCCACCGAGCCCGCCGGAGCCTCCAACCGGATTTTCTCCGAACTCGAATCACCCTTGGGAATGGCCATCGCCGTTTTCCTGAAAGCTCGCGCCTGAAATCCCGCCGATTCAAGGAGCCAGACGGATGGTATCGTGGATGCCGCAATTGGTTGAAATGAAGTGCATACTTGCGTCGGGACCACTCAACACACATGGAATCAACTGTTCCCGTGCCATGACTATGTCAAGAGCAATACAGTCTTGAACGGATCCGCCGACAAACCGATGCCGGGGAAGTCGCCAGATGGACTTGGGATTCAGTCCTTGGTTGAGGCAGAAATCGCGCGCGCGCGATTTTCCGCCAACTCCAGCATCCGCGCGGCGAGTATCTCCCTCTGCGTTTCGTTGAAGGGATCCTTGCCAATCAGTTCGTGGAAGCACAGGCCCTTGTAAGCCAGCCACAGGATGGCGGCGTCGGGATCGAAGGAGCTTAACTTTCCCCAAAGCTGGTCGTGGATATTGTCAAAGGTTGGGCTGATGCCGGCGACGAGTTCGGGATCGTTGGCAATGGCTCCGAGCAGGCCGACTCCGAGTCGGCGGTCGTGAAGTGGACGATGCGACGAGCGGAAGTAGACGAGCAGGAGGGCGTGCAACTCCGACTTGGCCTCGGCGGTGAATTGCCGCTTTTGTTCCTGAAGCGAGGAGCACACTGAATCGCAGTAGGCCTGAAGGAGGGCCTCCAGGAGAGCCTTCTTTGTCTTGAAGTGATAGAGGAGCCCCCCCTTGCTGATGCCGGCCTTGGCGGCCACGGCGTCCAGTGTCAGGTGGGCCGCGCCCTTTTCGCCGATCAATTCCTCGGCGGCCTTCAGGATTCGCTCCTTGCATGCGCTTGGCGGGGTCATGTGCTTCTATCTCCCTTCCGGTATCGTAAGACAGGGATGTCCACTAAAGTGACACGGCCATCCTGCGTGTCCGCCGGAGCCTTCTTCGCGAAGGCGGGGCCGTGATGGCTTTCCGCTCTCCAACTCTCCTTTTGGCCGAAACCCGGTGGCGGCAAGAAGGGTGGCCGGTCTTGGGCCCGCCTTCGCCAAGAAGGCTCCGGTGGACAAGCAGGATGCCCAAGTTACTTTAGGGGGGATGACCCGGGGCTTGGAAAAGGTTTTTAAACGCACTTTCAATGTCCTTCTCCCGAGGCGGATGCATGGCCGTGGGCCTCTTCCGCGCGACCGAGAACACGGCTGAGCACCTGCTTGTTCGCCGTCTCGCTGATCCAGGTAATGAAGGCAAAGAGCACCGGGACAAAAAGCATGTCGAGCAAGGTGGCTGCAATCATGCCACCCATGACGGCGGTACCGATGGATTGACGCCCCGCAGCCCCGGCACCCGACGCAAGAAACAGCGGAAGTGTCCCGAGGATGAAGGCCAGCGAGGTCATCACGAAGGGACGCAGGCGGACACGGGCCGCCTCCACGGCGGAATCGGCGATGGACATGCCGCTCTCCCGCAGGCTGCTGGCGAACTCGACGATCAGGATGGCGTTCTTGGCGGCCAGCCCGATCAACGTCAACAAGCCCACCTGAAAGTAGATGTCCATCGGCAGGCCGCGCAGGTTGAGCGCCAGCAAGGCACCAAAGATGCCCGCCGGGACACCCAACAACACGGCGAAGGGGAGGGCCCAGCGTTCGTACAGGGCGCAAAGGACGAGGAAGACGACGAAGAGCCCGCCGCCGATCACGAGGAAGGCCTGGCTGCTGACCTTGCGCTCCTGAAAACTCGACCCACTCCACTCGATGGTGTACCCAAGGGGGAGGGCCTCGCCTGCGATTTCCTCGATGACGCGCATTGCCTGTCCCGTGCTGAAGCCCGGTCCCGGTTCGCCGGTCAGTTGGATCGCGGGAAAACCGTTGAAGTGGTTCACGACGCTGGGACCGGCCATGAATGAGGTGTCAATCAGCTCGGAAAGTGGCACCATCGAGCCGCCCCGATTCCTGACATAGATGCGCTTGATGTCCTGGGGATTGTCGCGCCATTCCTCGCGCGTGCTCAACTGCACCTGGAAGATTCGCCCCTGGTAGCCGAAGTCGTTCACGTAAAGGGTGCCAAGCAGGGCTTGGAGGGTTGTGTACACCTCGTCCACTTCCACGCCGCGCAACTTGGCGATCTGAAGGTCCACCTGCGCCCTGAGCTGGGGAGAGGACATGTCGAACGGATTGATCACCCCACTCAGTTCGTCGCGGGCATTGAGGGCCGCGACGAAATCGTTCGCGACATTGCCGAAATCCACCAATGCGCCACCAGTGCGGTCCTGAAGCTGGAACTCGAAACCCGACCGGAACCCGAGCCCCTGTACCGGCGGGGGAATGATGGGAATTATCATCGCTTCCGGCATCGCGGCGAAGGCTCCGAAGACCCTTCCCACGACGGCGCTCGCGTGCGAGCCGGGGCCGGGGCGTTCATCCCAGGGATTCAGGCGGCAGAAGATGATGGCGGAACTCGTCTTGGGGCTAAAGCCGGAGAAGAGGTCCAGGCCCACGAGCGCGACCGTGGCGCGCACTTCCTCCTGGGCGAGGAGGAAGCCCTCCACCTGGGCGACGATGTCCCGCGTTCGGTCCAGCGCGGCGCCGGGGGGCAGCATGATGGTCACGATGAAGTAGCCCTGGTCCTCCTGCGGGATGAAGCCCGTGGGCGTGGTTTGGAACAGGTGAACGATCCCGTAGATCATCGCTCCAAAGGCGAGCACGGTGATAAAGCCAAAGCGGATCGCCCAGCGGATCAGCCACCGGTAGAGATTCGTGAACATTTCGAATCCGGCGTCGAACCACCGGAAGACGAACACCTTCCTGCCGTGGCCCTTGCGCAAAAGGATGGCCGCGAGCGCCGGGGTAAGGGTCAGCGCCACCAGGCCGGAGATCAGGACGCTGGACGCGATGGTGACGGCGAACTGCCGGTAAAGCTCGCCGGTGACTCCGCCGAGAAACGCCACGGGAATGAAGACGGCGCTCAGGACCAGAACGATGGCGACCAGCGGCCCACCCACCTGTTTC
>CAYTRP010000033.1:0-11822 GCA_964440195.1 uncultured Candidatus Sumerlaeota bacterium | reverse complement strand
GATGGCGTCATCCACCACGATGCCGATGGCGAGAACCAGCGCCAGAAGCGTGAGCGTGTTGATCGAGAACCCCAGAAGGGAGAAGAAGGCAAGGGCGCCGACAATCGAGACGGGAACCGCCAACAGGGGGATCATCGTGGCCCGCCAGGTGCCCAGGAAGATCAGGACGACCAGCGACACGAGGATCGCCGCCTCCATGAAGGTGTGCCGCACCTCCTCGATGCCCGCATGGATAAAGGGGGTGGTGTCGTGGGCGATCTCGAAGTACACCTCTTCCGGGAAATTCCGGGACAGGTTCTTCAGCTCATCCTGAAAGCCCTGGGCCGCCGACAGCGCGTTGGCGTCGGGTTGCAGGTAGGCCACGATCAACGCGCTGGGTTCGCCATTCTGGCGGCCCTCCATGGTGTAACCGCGCGCGCTCAATTCCACCTCGGCGACGTCCTTCAGCCGCAGTTGCGAGCCGTCGGGGTTGGCGCGCAGGATGATGTCCTGGAACTGTTCGGCGGTCTGGAACCTGCCCGGGGTCGTCACCGGCAGCGTCAAGCCGCGGTTGTCCCGGATGGGTTCCCCGCCGATGCTGCCCGCCGCATAGATCGCGTTTTGTTCCGACGTGGCGGTCACGATGTCGCCGATCGTCAACTGCCGGGCGGCCAACAAGTCCGGATTCAGCCACAACTTCATGGCGTAATCGTTCGCCCCGAACACCATCGCGTTGCCGATGCCGGGAACGCGGCGGATGGAGTCAACCATGTTGATCTGGGCATAGTTGGCCAGGAACAGGTTGTCGTGCTCGGGATTGCTGGAGCGAAGACTGGCGACGGCCAACATGCTGTCCGAGGACTTGCTGACGGTGAGGCCTTGCCGCATTACTTCCTGCGGCAATCGAGCCTCCGCACGGCTGATCCGGTTCTGGACCTCCACCGCGGCGATGTCCAGATCGGTCCCGATCTCGAAGGTTGCCGTGATGTTCAGCGAGCCATCGTTGCTCGCCGCGGACTGGTAGTAGATCAGTCCCCTGACGCCGCTGAGTTCCTGCTCGATGGGCGTGGCCACGGAACTGGCCACCGTCTCCGCGTCGGCCCCCGGATAGATCGCGGAAACGCGCACGGTCGGGGGGGTGATCGGCGGGTACTGCTCGATGGGGAGGTTGAAGAGCGCGGCCAGGCCCACCGAGAAGATCAGGATTGAAATGACCGTCGAGAGGACGGGCCTTCGGATAAAGAACTCGAGGTTCATTTGTTATCCTTCTCCCGGCACGACGGCGACTTCCTGCTCGCCCTGCCGCCCCTTCCAGGGACGCGGCGAGACGACGGTTCCCGGATGGGCTTTCATGAACCCCTCCACGATGACGCGATCCCCTTCGGCCAATCCCGAAAGCACGATCCAGTCGTCCCCCGCCCAATCGCCCAGCGTCACTGGCCGAGACTCCACGATGTTCTCCTCGTTGATCACAAAGACCGTCGCCCCGGCGGGGTTTTGCATGACCGCCGGTTTGGGAACGGAGAGATACGTCGTGGTCCCGCGCTCCTCGATGATCCGCACGAACTGGTTCGGCTTCAGAAGCTCCCTGGTATTGGGAAACTCGATCCGGATCGTCAACATGCCGGTATCGGGGGCGAAGTCCGAGGAGACGTAGTTTAGCCGCCCCGTCTCGTCCAGCCTCTCGCCATTGGCAAGCACCAGGGAGAAACTCAGTTCCGACGACGGCAGGTAGGAACGCGCCCCGCCGACCTCCACGAATTCCCGTTCACTAATGCCATAGGTGACATAAATCGGCTGCGTCCGCGTGATCGTCGTCAGGTGGTTGTTGGTGCCGGTATCGACGAGGTCACCGACATCCTTGAGGGCGATTCCGACGGTGCCCGACACGGGGGCCACGATCCGCGTGTAGCCGAGGTCCAGTTCCGCCGCCCGCAGATCCGCCTGCATTTTGGCCACCATCGCTTCCGCCCGCAGGGCCTCGGCCTGCGCCTGATCCACGGAATCCTGGGGGACCGTCTCCGATTTCCGCAGCGCCTGCAGGCGTCCCAGCGTCGTCCGCGCCAGCTCCAGCCGCGCCTCGGCATCCATCATCTCGGCGCGCCGCGCCTGGGCCTCCACCTCAAACACGTCGGGCTCGATCTGAAACAACACGTCCCCCAGCTCCACCTTCTGGCCTTCGACGAAGGGGCGCTGAGCCAAAAAACCGGTGACGCGAGGATAGACGTCCGCAACACGGGAGGCCCGCACAACCCCGACGCGCTCGGCGGTGACGCTTGCCCGGGTGCTCTGCACCGTCACGAACTCGACCGGCACCGCCCCCCCTCTCCCCGGACCCTGACCCCGGACAGTGCCCGCCCCGGCGAGAACAACGCCCGCGAGCAAGACCAGCGCTGGAATTCGATCAAAAAATGGATTCGACATGGGATTTGCCCCTGCAAAAGTTAACCGGCCAGCCGGTACAGCGACCGTCTGGTCGGTACAGTGACCCGGAGGGGTCAAGGGGAAAAAGACCCCAAAATGGTTGTGGGCCCCACGAGGAGGCCCACAGTGCCTTGCAGCATCAAGCTTTGTTAGGAGCAAGATCCGCAGATTCGCTTGTGGCCCCGTTACAAATCAGAGATGCCTGTGGAGCAATCAAATTGTTCCCGTTTGGGAGGCAGGCACCATGGGCTATGTTCTTGGTCTCGACATCGGTTCGAACTCGATTGGCTGGGCAGTGCTAAACGAGCAGGAACGGACGGTCAGCTCTGGGGTTCGAATCTTTGCGGATGGAACGAAGAAGGACAAGAGCGGTGAGTCGTCCCGCGCAACGGATCGCCGCAACGCCCGACTGATGCGCCGCCAACTGGAGCGCCGCAAGCGGCGGCTGGGCAAGTTGCGCCGCCTCTTGACGGAATCGGGACTTCTACCGGAACCCGGCACTTCCGAGTTCAGGGCCATCGTGGCCAGCGACCCGTACGAACTCCGCGCCCTCGCCGTTCGAGATCGGCTGGAACCTCACGAGATCGGCCGCGCGTTGATGCATCTGGCGCGGCGGCGAGGATTCAAGTCCAACGCCAAGGAGGGCGGCAAGGAAGCGCAACTGGAAGAGCAGGCCGCCGCCGCCTTCCGCAAGCGCCTTGGCGATTCCCCGGCGGATACCATCGGCCAGTACCTGAACCTGCTTCGGGAGGATGGCGACTATACCCGTCGCCGCATGCTCTCCGAGCCGCCGAAGGCAAAACGCGTGAAGGGAGAGGAAATCCCGCCGGAGGAGCCAAAGGCCCTCCCCCTCGCCTTGCGCAAGGATGTCGAAGCGGAGTTCCACAAAATCTGGGACCATCAGCAGCGCCATCACCGAGCCCTGATGAACGGCGAGCTGCGCAAGAAGGTCTTCCACGCCATCTTCCACCAACGCCCGCTCAAGCCAAAGGACCACCTGATCGGATTCTGCCAATTTCTCGAAGGCGAACGCCGCGCACCCCGCGCGTCCTGGCTCGCGCAGGAAGTCCGCCTGTTGCAGGAAGTCAACAACATGGAAATCAATCTCTACGGCGGAAAGACGATTCGCCTGAACGACGCCCAACGCGAAGCAGTCATCGACCGGCTGCGGAAGTCCAAGGAAGTCGCCTTTGATGCCCTCCGCAAACTGCCCATCCTCGAAATGGGCGACGGCGACCGCTTCAACCTCGAATCCACCCATCGCACCAAGCTCAAGGGTCATCCCGTCGAGGCCGGCCTCAAGGCACTCTTCAAGGCACGCTGGCAGACGGACGCAAACCTCCTGTGCCACCAGCTCTGGAACTGCTATGTCGACGCAGACGACGAAGAAGCCTTTTGCAAGGCCTTGGAAGAAAACGGCTGGGACCTCTGGCCCGAGGGAGACGAGCCGGCGCGCGTCCGGGTACTCAAGGAGATGGGCAAGATCTACCGCGATGCCGGCGGGGAAGGCTACGCCAAGCTCTCTCTTGTCGCCATGGAGCGCATCCTCGAACACCTTGAGAATGGCAAAAAGTTCTATGACGCCACCCTTGCAGAGTTTGGCGAAAAGTCACGCGCCCAAGGCATGGCAAAGCTCCCGCCCATCAAGCCCGACGACATCAACAACCCCGTCGTCATCCGCTGCCTCTCCGAAATGCGCAAGGTCGTCAACGCCATCGTGCGCGAGCACGGAGTCCCCGAACGCATCATCGTCGAACTCGCCCGCAGCGCCCGTGGCACCATCGAGCAACGCGCCGAAATCGAGAAGGAAATCAAGAAGAACACCGACAAGCGCGAAAAGGCCCGCGCCGAACTGGAAAAGGGCGGGGTCGCCCCCACGCGCGACAACATCCGCAAGTTTCTCCTCTGGGACGAGCAGGCACGCCAATGCGCCTACACAGGCCGTGCCATCGGCTTCCCGGACCTGTTCAGCGACGAAAACCGCTACGACATCGACCATATCCTCCCCTACTCGCGCTGCTACGAGGACAGCATGCCCAACCTCGTGGTCTGCGAGCGCGACGCCAACCGCCGAAAAGGCAACCGCACCCCCTTCGAATGGCTCGGCACAAACGACCCCGCAGGATACCAAGACATGCTCGACCGTCTCGATCGCATCTTCATGCCCTTCGGCAAGAAGAAGCGCTTTCGCATGGAGACCATTCCCGAGGGCTTCCGCGACCGCCAGCTCCTCGACACGTCCTATGCCACCCGCCTTGCACGCCAGCAACTCGAGCACCTCGGTGTCCCCGTGGATGCCGTCAAGGGCGGGCTTGTTTCCGACATGAGGCACGCGCTGGGCCTCAACCGGGTCCTGTGGGCCGAGGAAGGGGACGAGGAAATCACGCGCGTCAAGAATCGGGGCGACCACCGCCACCATGCCGTGGACGCCATCGTGATCGCGCTGCAGCCCGAGCGCCGCCGTGATGCCCTCGCCCGTGTGAAGGAGGAGAAGGCTTCGATGGAGGAGCCATGGCCCCACTTCGTCGCCGACGTGAAGAAGAGCATCACCGGCATCATCGTCAGCCACCGCCCGGACCATAAGCTGAACAAGGCGTTCAACAAGGACACCAACTACGGCCAGATCGTCCACCCGGCCACCAAGGCAGAGGGCTTTGTCACCCGCAAGATGATCAACGGGTTCAACAAGGTGGAAGACCTGGGCAAGATCGTCGACAAGGGTGTGCGCGAAGTCATCCTCGCCCATCTGGCGGATCAGGGCCACAATGTCGCGGATCTCAAGCAGGAGTTCCCCAAGGGGTGGTTCCGCGAATTGCACATGAAGTCCGGTTCGGGCCCGGGACCCGTCATCCGTCATGTGCGCATCTTCCAAGAATCCAAGTCCGGTGCCGTCACCTTCCTCAAGAACGGCACTCCGCGCATTGTCGAAATGGACGACAATCACCATATCGCTTTCTACAAAGACGGCAATGGCTGCATTGCCCGCGTGGGGCGTCGGCTGGAGGCCATGCAGCGCCAACAACGCGGCGAGCCCATCGTGCCGAAATTCCTCGACGACGATCCGGGCAAGCCGCTGCTCCTGTGGCTGATGAAGGGGGACATGGTGCGTTATTGGTGGAATGACCAAGACACAATTCTCGTCGTTAGGCAGATGAGTGGCCCACCGGATGCTCCTTCCTTGTTTCTGCTTCTTACTGCTCATAACAATGGACTTCCTTCGGCAGATATACTACCTTTGAGGAGAAAGGAATTTAGGCCCTTTGTTGTTCTCATTAGTTCCACGCAAGACTTTGCGCCCGATGGAATTCCAAGGATGGAGAAAGTCCAAGTCGATCCCTTGGGGCGGGTGAGCCCCTTGAACGATGCGTAGAACGATCCATGTTTCCGGCGAGGGAAGGCACCTGCGTTGCCGCAACGCGCAGGTGCAGATCCTGCACGAGGACAAGCTGCTTGGCAGTATCCCCGCCGAGGACATTGGCCTGCTGATCGTGGACACGCCCCAGGCGACGTACAGCCACACGGCGGTCTCCGCCATTCTGGATGGTGGTGGCGTGGTCGTTTTTTGCGGGGCGAACCATTTGCCCGTGGGCATCGCGCATCCCGCCGTCGGCCATCACGCGCAGACCGAACGGTTCCGCACACAGGTGGAGGCGAGCCTGCCCACGCGCAAGCGTTTGTGGCAGCAGGTCGTCCGCCAGAAAATCCGCAACCAGGCGGCGGTTTGCGAGAATGAGGCGACACGCAAGCGATTGGAACTTTTGGCGGAGCGTGTCCGCTCCGGCGACCCCTCCAACATGGAGGCCCAGGCGGCCAAGGCGCACTGGAGCGCGTACCTGCCGGAGCGAGAGAGCTTTCGCCGTTTGCGCGACGGGCCGTTTCCCAACTCCCTGCTCAACTATGGTTATATGGTGATGCGCGCCGCCATTGCCCGCTCGCTGGTGGCGGCGGGATTTCACCCGGCTCTTGGTCTCAACCACAGCAACCGGGCCAACGCGTTTTGCCTCGCCGACGATTTGGTGGAGCCGCTTCGCCCGTTGGTGGACGTGGCCGTCCGCAATCTGGTGCGGCGGGGGAGCACCGTCATCGAGCAGGAGGAGAAGCAGGAGCTTCTGTCGCTGCTCACCTTCACCTGCGGGATGCGCGGCCAAGCATCGCCATTGATCAACGCGCTGGACACGATGTGCGCCAGCCTGCATGCGTGCTATTTGGGCGAATCGCGGGAACTGGATTTGCCGCACCCGCGATGGCCGCGCCCTGAGCAAGACTTGGCCGGCGACAAACCGCCAGCCGAGGCAACACCCACGGACAAGGAGGACGATCCCCATGAAGAGATCGATCCATGACCTCGATCTCGGGATGGCGCTACGTGTGGACGATGGTGTTTTTCGACCTGCCCGTGAAGACCAAGGAGGAGCGGAAACGCTACGCCGACTTCCGAAAGCATTTGCTCAAGATCGGCTTCGTGAAACTCCAGTTTTCCGTCTATGCGCGGTGCGATCTGGGCGAGGAGCGGGCCGAGGTCGTGGCGGCCCGGGTGAGGGCCATGCTCCCCCCGCGCGGCGAGGTCCGCATCATGCAGATCACCGACCGCCAGTACGCCCGCATGCGTGTGTACGTGGGAAAACGGCGGATCGAGACGGAGAAAAAGGCCGAACAACTCGAGTTTTTTTAGGCTATAGGCCACCTAAATGCCTGACGACAGAGAGTTTAGGTGGCCTACAAAGTAACGTTTAGCGAATCTGCGGTCAAGCCCCAACTACGGCGATGCCGATGCCGTGCTGGATCTGAAGTAACGTTTAGCGAATCTGCGGTCAAGCCCCAACGAGGATGCAGTTTGCGAGCGCGATGCGGACAAGTAACGTTTAGCGAATCTGCGGTCAAGCCCCAACAGGGAACCACGCGCTGTCCGTTCGTGTCGTAAGTAACGTTTAGCGAATCTGCGGTCAAGCCCCAACGGAGACCAGACGGGGGTAGTTGCCGCTGGGAAGTAACGTTTAGCGAATCTGCGGTCAAGCCCCAACGAAAGCGTGCCGCCAATCCCGCCCCAATCAAGTAACGTTTAGCGAATCTGCGGTCAAGCCCCAACAGCCCCGTTGTCCCAAACGATGCGGTGTTAAGTAACGTTTAGCGAATCTGCGGTCAAGCCCCAACGGACCAAGTTGTCATCCATGACCCGTTCGAAAGTAACGTTTAGCGAATCTGCGGTCAAGCCCCAACCAAAGAAGCCGAGGACATGATGAATATGGGAAGTAACGTTTAGCGAATCTGCGGTCAAGCCCCAACTCTCGGTCGAGGGTTGCGAGAGGATCTTTCAAGTAACGTTTAGCGAATCTGCGGTCAAGCCCCAACCTGGCATCGCGGCTGGCGCGGTTGCCATGGAAGTAACGTTTAGCGAATCTGCGGTCAAGCCCCAACGGTCATGGCCTCGCGGAAAGATTGCGGGGTAAGTAACGTTTAGCGAATCTGCGGTCAAGCCCCAACAAGATGTTCCAAGCGGGCGGATTCACTCCGAAGTAACGTTTAGCGAATCTGCGGTCAAGCCCCAACCGACGGGGACAACAGCGGCAGCATCACGGAAAGTAACGTTTAGCGAATCTGCGGTCAAGCCCCAACAGCGTCGGTTGTGGCGTGTTTGACCCCGTGAAGTAACGTTTAGCGAATCTGCGGTCAAGCCCCAACATGTGGAGGCGGTTCACGTTGAGACCGTCAAAGTAACGTTTAGCGAATCTGCGGTCAAGCCCCAACGACAAAGAGGCGACAGCGGCGCGGCGGGCGAAGTAACGTTTAGCGAATCTGCGGTCAAGCCCCAACCAGGGGACGGGCGGGAATCGACCGCTGACGAAGTAACGTTTAGCGAATCTGCGGTCAAGCCCCAACTTCCAAGTGAACATCCCTGCGCAGTCTTCCAAGTAACGTTTAGCGAATCTGCGGTCAAGCCCCAACCTCCTGGGCCTCGCGCTGTGACTGCTTCACAAGTAACGTTTAGCGAATCTGCGGTCAAGCCCCAACTACAAGTCGGATGGGTCTTCCATCCATCGCAAGTAACGTTTAGCGAATCTGCGGTCAAGCCCCAACTTGCAATGGTTCGTGAAGTGCAAGCCGGGGAAGTAACGTTTAGCGAATCTGCGGTCAAGCCCCAACCGGCTCAAGCACACGGACGAACGGGACGCTAAGTAACGTTTAGCGAATCTGCGGTCAAGCCCCAACTAGGATTGCACTCTCGCCCCCCGTGTCCAAAAGTAACGTTTAGCGAATCTGCGGTCAAGCCCCAACTTCGAGGAAGACGGTATTGGAGAGAAGCTCGAGTAACGTTTAGCGAATCTGCGGTCAAGCCCCAACTGACCCACACCAATGGCCTTCTCCGAAAACGAGTAACGTTTAGCGAATCTGCGGTCAAGCCCCAACCCGTCAAGGCGTGGCGGAAGCCGATCCTTTGAGTAACGTTTAGCGAATCTGCGGTCAAGCCCCAACGGTGCTTGGCGGGGAGCAGTTGGTGCTACCGAGTAACGTTTAGCGAATCTGCGGTCAAGCCCCAACCATTTTCGCGTGGGGAGAGGCGAGGCCGTTGAGTAACGTTTAGCGAATCTGCGGTCAAGCCCCAACGAGTGCCCCAAGACGAGCAGGTCCGGAGCCCTGCGGTCCCGGGTTTGGCCTCGCTTTCCCACTCCGACCACCGCCCTTTTCCGTCCTTGATTCCGCCCCGTGCCGCATGGGCCAATGGTTCGTCTTCACGGGCCAGCCACCGCCAAGGCTACGGCTGCCAAGCAAGATGCCTGTGTCACCTTGATTGAATCCCCTACCCGCTCCCGGAGTTTCCGCCCCCATGCAAGATCGCCCCGAGATGATTACCCCGCGCTCCATCGAAGAGGAGATGCGGACCAGCTATCTCGATTATGCCATGTCCGTCATCGTGGGCCGCGCGCTGCCCGATGTGCGCGACGGTCTGAAGCCCGTGCACCGGCGCATCCTGTACGCCATGCACGTGGGCGGGTACCGCGCCAACCGCCCGTACAACAAGTCGGCCAAGATCGTCGGCGAGGTGATGGGCAAGTACCACCCCCACGGCGACTCGGCCATTTACGACACGCTGGTGCGGCTGGCCCAGCCGTGGAACATGCGGTACCCGTTGGTGGATGGGCAGGGCAACTTCGGCTCGGTGGACGGCGATCCGGCGGCGGCGATGCGCTACACGGAGACGCGCCTGTTGCCGCTGGGGGAGATGCTGCTGACCGACATCGACAAGAACACCGTCGATTTCATGCCGAACTACGACGGCAAGGAACTGGAGCCCGTCGTCCTTCCCTGTGCGATCCCCAACATGCTGATCAACGGGGGCGAGGGCATCGCCGTCGGCATGGCGACCAAGATCCCGACGCACAATCTGGGGGAGGTGGTCGACGCGTTGATCATGATGATCGACAATCCGCGCGTCACGCTGGAGGAGATCCTGAAGGCGATCCCCGGGCCGGACTTTCCGACCTATGGCTACATCGTCGGGCGCACGGGGATCCACGACGCCTATCGCACGGGGCGCGGCAAGGTGGTGATGCGCGCACGGGTGAGAACCGAGCAACTCAAGGGCGGCCGCGAGGCGGTCATCGTCAACGAGATCCCCTACCAGGTGAACAAGGCGCGGCTGATCACGGACATCGCCTCGCAGGTGAAGGAGAAGAAGCTGCTGGGCATCTCGGAAATCCGCGACGAGTCCGACCGCGACGGGATGCGCATCGTCATCGAGCTGAAGAAGGGCGAGAACGCGCAGGTCCTCATCAACAACCTGTACAAGCGCACGCAGATGCAGATGAGCTTTGGCATCATCCTGCTCGCGATCGTGAACAACCAGCCGCGCTACCTGAGCCTGACGCGCATGCTGTCGTTCTACATCCAGCACCGGCGCGAGGTGCTGCTGCGCGGCACGCGGTTCGACCTGAACAAGGCGCTCGAGCGCCTGCACATCGTCGAGGGCCTGTTGATCGCGTTGGCCGACATCGACGAGGTGGTCGCCATCATCCGCGGCAGCGCCGACGTCGACAACGCGCGGGCGCGGTTGATCGAGCGGTTCGTGCTCTCCAAGCGCCAGGCGGACGCCATCCTCGAGATGCGCCTGCGCACGCTGACCAGCCTCGAAGTGCACAAGCTGGAGGCCGAGCGCGACGAATTGAAGAAGACCATCGACGAGCTGGAGAGCATCCTCGCCTCCGAGAAGAAGCAGTACCAGGTCATCAAGGATCACCTGCGCGAGATGAAGCGCAAGTTCGGCGACCCCCGCCGCAGCGAGATGATCGCCGACGAGGGCGAGATGACCATCGAGGATCTCATCGCCGAGGAACGCATGGTCATCACGATCAGCCACCAGGGATACATCAAGCGCACGGACACGGCACTGTACCGCAAGCAGCGACGCGGCGGAAAGGGTGTCGTCGGCGCGGAAACGAAGGACGAGGATTGGGTGGAGCACCTCTTCGTGGGGACGACCCACGACTACCTGATGTTCTTCACGAATCGGGGCCAGGCGTACTGGCTCAAGGTGTACGAGTTGCCGCAGGCGGGTCGCGCCAGCAAGGGCCGCCCGATCATCAACCTGCTGGAGGGCCTGGAGAAGGGCGAGAAGATCGAGAGCGTCGTCCCCGTCGAGAAGTTCGACGACACGCGCCACCTGATCTTCGTGACCAAGAAGGGCCAGGTCCAGCGCAACGCGCTGTCTCTGTACTCGAACCCGCGCAAGGCCGGCATCAAGGCCATCAACATCGCGGACGACGATGAGTTGGTGACCGTGAAGCTCTCCACGGGGAGCCAGGAGGTCTTCATCGGCACGAAGAAGGGCATGGCGATCCGCTTCAACGAGGAAGGCGTGCGCGCCGCCGGCCGCTTCACCCAGGGCGTCACGGGCATCTCGATCGAGGCGGGCGACGAGGTCGTCGGCGCCGAGGTCGTGCGACCCGGCTCGACGATCCTGACCACGACCGAAAAGGGGATGGGCAAGCGCAGCGACATCGACGAGTACCGCCTGATCAAGCGCGGCGGCAAGGGTGTCATCAACATCAAGACCACCGAGAAGAGCGGAGACGTCGTCGGCATCAACGAGGTGCACGACGAGGACGAGTTGATCATGATGACCGACGGCGGCCAGACGATCCGGTTCAAGGCGAGCGACAGCCGCGTCATCGGCCGCGCCACCCAGGGCGTGCGCTTCTTCAACGTCCCCGAAGGCGACCGCATCACCGCCGTCTCGCGCGTGCAGGGAGAGGAGGAAGAGGGAGACGAGGAGGGCGGCGACGAGCCGGATATGCTGGAAACGGGCGAGCCGGAGACGGAATAAAGTAGCCCGGGCATCCTGCCAATGCCGTTCAACGGTTTTCGCCCCATAAGTGCCGTCACTCCAATGAATCCCGAACGGGATTCCGTAACCTAGCCCCGGG